>NZ_QWGI01000002.1:186028-263174 GCF_003435125.1 Clostridium sp. AM25-23AC
ATATTCGGAACCCCCAATTTCTTTCCCTTGCCTTTTCTATTAGTACCACGTATAATAGAAAGTAGCGGTTTTATAACAAAAACTGATAAAACAAATTGGAGGGAAACAAATGAGTCTCGAAAAAATTTTCCATCTCAAGGAAAACAACACAACTGTTAAGACTGAGATCATGGCCGGTGTGACATCGTTTATGACGATGGCGTACATCCTGGCGGTAAACCCGAACATTCTTGCGGCGGCGGGAATGGATCACGGCGCGGTCTTCACAGCGACAGCGGTGGCATCCTTCATCGGAACACTCTGCATGGCACTGTTCGCGAACTACCCGTTCGCCCTGGCACCCGGAATGGGTCTGAACGCTTACTTTGCATACACGGTCGTTCTCGGTATGGGCTATTCCTGGGAAGTTGCTCTTGCGGCAGTTCTCACGGAAGGTATCATCTTTATCATCCTGTCCTGCTTCAACATCAGGGAAGCGATTTTCAACGCGATCCCGTTTAACTTAAAGAAAGCGGTCAGCGTTGGAATCGGTCTCTTCATCACATTCCTTGGTCTTCAGAATGCGAAGATCGTGATCGGTGGAGCAACGCTTGTAGGTCTGTTCTCTGTTGACGGCTACAACAAAACTCTCGCTGACGGTCTCACAGCGTCCATGAGCGACGCGGGGATCACCGTACTCCTTGCGATCTTTGGTGTTCTGATCACTGGAATCCTGATCGTAAAGAATGTCAAAGGAAATATTCTCTGGGGTATCCTGATCACCTGGATCCTCGGAATCATCTGCCAGTTTGCGGGCATTTACATCCCGAATCCGGATCTCGGCTTCTACAACCTGCTCCCGGATTTTTCCAACGGAATTTCCATCCCGAGCCTGGCGCCGATCATGTTCAAGTTCAGCTTAAAGGGTGTTCCGGTACTGGAATTCATCATTATCGTATTCGCGTTCCTGTTCGTTGACCTTTTCGACACACTTGGAACCCTGATTGGTGTGTCCGCGAAGGCGGATATGCTGGATTCCGAGGGAAGACTCCCGCGGATCAAGGGCGCACTCCTTGCAGATGCGGTCGGTACGACCTGCGGTGCCTGCCTCGGTACATCCACAGTTACAACATTCGTGGAGAGTGCTTCCGGCGTGACAGAGGGCGGTAGAACCGGTCTTACATCCTTAACGACCGGTATCCTGTTCCTGTTATCCTTGTTCCTATCCCCGATCTTCCTTGCAATCCCGTCCTTTGCGACGGCTCCGGCCCTGATCGTTGTAGGCTTCTACATGATCGGCTCCGTATCGGAGATCGATTTCAAGGATCCGGCAGAAGGAATCCCGGCATTCCTCTGCATCATCGCGATGCCGTTCTTCTACAGCATCTCCGAGGGAATCTCCATGGGAGTTATCGCCTATGTTGTCATGAACCTCTTTGCCGGAAAGAAGGAGAAGATCACTCCGGTCATGTATATCCTGGCGGTGCTCTTCATCCTCAAGTATATTTTAATGTAAATATGTAAATGCCAAAGACTGCCGGATGCATAGTATGGTAATGTCAGAGATGACTGCCGCTGTGCATCCGGCTTTTTTGATTGTATTCCACAGAGAATAGGAGTTGTCGGGCAGATTGCCGGATTTTTGTGTGAAAACATCCGGAGTTGACGGAGACATCAGACAAATCTGGCTGCTTTTCTGTAACAAATGACAAAATTTGTCATAAAACTATCAAAAAGATGGTGATAATTGTCGATTGACGCTTGAATTTGAATGTGGTATAAATGTAGAATCGTAAAAATATAAAGGATTTGACATCAAAGGGTTTAACAAAAAAGGAGTTAAGGAATCATGATGAAACAGAAAAAAGTAAAATTTGTGTCCGCAGACGAGGCGAAGGAGTTTGTCAGCATCGCAAGCGGCTGCGATTTTGATGTAAATGTATTTTATAACCGTATGATCATCGACGCGAAGTCTCTTCTCGGAGTACTGAGCCTTGATCTGACAAAGATCCTCACCGTTGAATATGACGGCGAGAATGCGCCGTTCGAAGCTTTTCTTGAGAGAAAGAATCCGATGCACGCGGTAGCGTAAAAATATACATAAAGATAAAGAAAGAGGCAGCGGCTGTATGAAAAGTACGGCAGGCTGTCTTTTTTGCGTCCGGCGGGCGGCACAAAGCGTGAAAATTCCGGCAGCACGGGAAAATAGCACGGAAAGCTTCTGACAGATGACCTGCCATATGTTCTGTGAACACACGGCATTACTTTACAGGAAATTGTAAAAATGTTATACTTGCGGGAGCGATATGTGCGGCATATAGCAGGATTCAGGAAAAAGAGGAACATATGTGGGGTGGTGAGCGGTGGTCGATCAGCATATCCACAGGAAAGGAGCGTCTCATGAGCGAAGAAAACAGGAAAGCGATCCGGATCTCGGTCCGGAACCTGGTGGAATTCGTGCTGCGCTCCGGGGATATCGACAACCGCTGTTCCGGAAACGCCCAGAAGGATGCCATGCTGGCGGGAGGAAGGATCCACAGGAAGATCCAGAAGCGGATGGGAGCCGGCTACCGGGCGGAGGTCCCCTTAAAGCATGAGGTCCAGGACGAGGAGCAGGAGATCACGCTTCTCGTGGAGGGACGCGCCGATGGAATCTTCGCGGAAAACGGGATCCCGGTGATCGACGAGATCAAAGGCATGTACACGGACATTTCAAGGCTGGAGGAGCCCATCGAGGTCCATCTCGCCCAGGCCATGTGCTACGGATATTTTTACTGCTGCGACAAAGATCTCGACGGGATCCGCCTGCAGATGACCTACTGTAACCTTGAAACAGAGGAAATAAAAAGATTCCAGACCGACCGCTCGAGAGAAGAGCTGGAGACATGGTTTTCCGGCGTGGTTCACGAATATTTTAAGTGGGCGAGGTACCTCTACCACCATGAGCTGATCCGTGACGCCTCCATCGGGCACCTGGAATTCCCGTTCCCTTACCGGGCGGGACAGCGTGACCTTGTAGTATCCGTCTACCGGACCGTCAGTCGGAAAAAACGCCTGTTTATCCAGGCTCCCACGGGAATCGGAAAGACGCTCTCCACTGTATTCCCGGCGGTCCGTGCCATCGGGGAAGGAAAGGGAGACAAGCTCTTTTACCTCACCGCAAAGACCGTGACGAGGACCGTGGCGGAGGAGGCGTTTCGGATCTTAAGGGATCATGGTCTGATCTTCACCTCGGTGACAATAACGGCAAAGGAAAAACTCTGTCCCATGGACGAGTGCGAGTGCAACCCGGACGCATGCCCATACGCGAAAGGCCACTTTGACCGGGTCAATGAGGCGGTATTCGATATTCTCCACCTGGAACAGGAGATGACAAGAGAGAAGATCCTGCAGTACGCGGAAAAGTACCGGGTATGCCCATTTGAATACTGTCTGGACATCTCCAGCTGGACCGACGGGATCATCTGCGATTACAACTATGTGTTTGACCCGAATGTGCGCTTGAAACGCTACTTCGCGGACGGACAGAAAGGTGATTATCTGTTCCTCGTGGATGAGGCCCACAATCTGGTCTCCCGCGCGAGGGAGATGTACAGCGCCGAATTAAAAAAAGAAGATCTCCTCACCGTAAAGCGCCTCGTAAAGCAGAAAGCGCCCCGCTTGGAGAAAAATCTGGAAAAATGCAGCCAGGTGATGCTGGGAATGAAGCGGGAGTGCGAGACATGGCAGCTGCTCTCCGATGTGACATCCTTAGCGGCAGCTGCGATGGCAGTGTTCTCCGATATGGAGACATTCTTGGAAGATTTTCCGGAGTTTGAGGGCAGGGATACAGTTCTGGACTTTTACTTTGGTCTCAGGGATTTCTTAAACGTGTACGAGCTTTTGGATGACCATTACCGGATCTACGCGGAGAACGTGGGAGTCACTTCCTTTAAAGTAAGGCTCTTCTGCGTGGACCCGTCGGCGAACCTCTCCCTCTGCATGTCCCAGGGAAACAGCACGATCCTGTTTTCGGCAACCATGCTGCCGATCCGGTATTACAAGACACTGCTCTCCGGAAACGAGGACGACTACGCGGTCTATGCGGACTCGCCCTTCGAGGAAGAAAAACGTCTTCTCATGGTTGCGACGGACGTCAGCAGCCGCTACTCCAGGCGCAGCGAGAGCGAATACCGGAAGGTGGCGGAGTATATCAGGGAGGTGGTCCTCTCTAAGAGCGGCAACTACATGATATTCTTCCCGTCCTACCAGTATATGGAACAGGTGGAATATGCCGTGGAGGACATGGACTTCCCAGCGGATCTCCTGGTCCAGGGACAGGGCATGAAGGAACAGGAACGCCAGGAATTCCTGGAAGAATTCGAAAAGCCCCGGGATCATTCTCTTGCGGCGTTCTGCGTCATGGGCGGCGTGTTCTCGGAGGGGATCGACCTGAAGGAAGAGCGGCTCATCGGTGCCGTGATCGTCGGAACGGGACTCCCAATGGTCTGCGTGGAACAGGAGGTTCTCAGGGGGTATTTTGAGGAGAAAGAAGAAGCGGGATTTGACTTTGCGTATCAGTATCCGGGAATGAATAAGGTTTTACAGGCGGCGGGCCGTGTGATCCGGACGACGGAGGACGAGGGAATCATATTGCTTCTCGATGACAGGTTCCTGAAAAAAGAATATCTGGAACTGTTCCCAAGGGAATGGGAGCATTTCCAGATGGTAAACAGAAAGAACGTCGGTCAGTGCCTTTCGGACTTCTGGGAGTCACGGGGCAGGTAGATGGATATCCGGGCAGTCGTTTGCCGGGACGGTGCAGGGAATATGCAGGTCTGGTGAAGGGCTGCTGCAGGTCTTACAACATATCCATGAATTGCTTCGCGGCCTGGGAGACCGGAAGGTTTTCGTTATGGACCACAACAAGCTGGCGGACCGGAAGTGTCTCGGAGAGCTTTAAGATAAAGAGCTGCTTTTCGTCCTTTGGGATACAGAAATCCGGCACGAAGGCGATTCCAAGGCCGATGCGGGCCAGGTCGATCAGAAGGTCATTGCTGCTGAGCTCGATCTCCGGGACCAGATCGAGATGGGACTTCTGGAACATGGAGTGTAAGAACTCACTTGTGGTACTCTTGCGGTCCAGCATCATGATCGGGTAATCGAGAAGCTCGGCGAGGGTGAAGGTCTTGTCCTGCAACGGAAAATGGTCAGCACTCGCAACGAAAACATCGCGGAATTCCCGGATCGCCCGGACACTGTGGGTGTTCAAGAGACCGGAATTTGGGTAGTTGGTGATAATGAAGTCCACCTGTCCATTCTCTAAAATGCGGGCACAGTCGATCGAGGTGGAGTTCGTTACTTTAATATGAACGTTCGGGTAGAGTTTATGGAACTTATTTAAATATGGGACAAGGAAATAGCGGCAGATCGTGTCGCTGGCGGCGATCCTGAGCTGGCCGCCGTTCAGGGTGTTGGCCTCTAAGAGCTGGGTCTCGCCTTTATGGATCAGGTTCATTGCAGGTTCGATGTGTTTAAATAAGATCTCGCCTTCCGGGGTGAGCTGGACCCGCTTCGTGCTTCGGATAAAGAGCGTCTGGCCCAGCTTTTTTTCCAGAACCTTCACAGACTGGCTGACGGCTGACTGGGAAATATAGAGGCATTTCGATGCCTCGGAAAAGCTCAGAGTTTTTGCAACGTAATAAAATACTTTATATAATTCATAGTTAATATCCATTATTAGTCCTCCTAATGAAACAAGGCTATTTTATCACAGGAACAGGGATTTGAAAAGAGGAAAAAACGAGAAAGTGTGGTTTTGTCTGGAAGCCGGGTGGAAAATATGGTATGATTACGGAAAGGCGGCGGGGCGGGAAGAAGAAATCCGTCGTGCGAAAAATAAGAAAAACAGGTGCAAAGGAGAAGCAAAAAGCTTTGCGAAGAGAGAATAACTGTGAAAGCTGAAGCAGTAATCAAGAAAAATCAGAGAGGTTTATAGAGGCTATGGCAGAAAAAATGAGATATGAGAACGAAATAGAGAACGCGAAGGTTGACGACGAGTTCAACAACTCCGAGGAGGATTTAAGCGCGGAGGACATCTACCGCGTATATATGGAGGAGATCGCGGCGATCCCGCCATGCAGCGAGGCGGAGAACGCGAAGCTTCTCGGCGAGATCCGGAACGGAAACAAGGCGGCGAGAGAGCGCCTCATCGAGGGCAACTTAAAGAATGCCCTGTTCTTCGTCCAGGATTACATTAACAAAGGTGTCCCGATGGCGGACCTGATCCAGGAAGCCAGTCTGGAGCTCATGATGCTGGCAGATGAAGGGTTCGAGGGTAGTTTTGAAAAACTTCTGGAGAGCCGGATCCGTGTCCGTATGGAGGAGATCATCAACGATCAGAAGAAGGAAGCGGATATCGAGGAGGAGATGTTAGCCCGCGTCAATGTGCTTCAGGAGGTATCGAAATCCATGGCGGAGGAGCTTGGACGCGAGGCAAAGCTTTCCGAGCTTGCGGAGCGCATGAAGATGACCGAGGACGAGGTCCGGGAGATCATGAAGGTGACCATGGACGCGCTGAGCATGAGCAAGATCAACCAGAGCTTACAGAGTTAAAATCAATATATAAGTATAAATAATAAAAATAATTAAATATATTAACTTTACTAATCACACTGACCTGTGCTATGATTAAGGCAAAATGAAAACCATCTGACAAAGCCGTTTTCCAGGAGGAGAGACTATGAGCGTAAAGCGCGTATTTGTTGAGAAAAAACCGGAATATGCAATCAAGGCAAGAGAGCTTCGCGAGGAGATCGCAAGCTATCTTGACATTACAGGGGTAACGGGCGTCCGTGTGTTAGTCCGCTACGATATTGAAAATATTTCTGAGGACGTATATAAAGAGGCACTCGGAACGATCTTTTCCGAGCCGCCGGTAGACGATGTGTTTGAGGAGACATTCCCGCACAGCGCGGAGGATGTGGTATTCTCCGTTGAGTATCTGCCGGGACAGTTTGACCAGAGAGCCGATTCCGCAGAGCAGTGTGTAAAGTTATTAAACGAGAACGAGGAGCCGGTGATCCGCTCCGCAATGACCTATGTGATCTCCGGAAAGCTTTCCGGGGAGGAGATCGCAGCAATCAAGTCCTTCTGTATCAACCCGGTGGACTCCAGAGAGGCGTCCGAGGAGATCCCGGAGACACTTGTCACCGTATTTGATGTGCCGGAAGACGTTGCGGTCTTTGACGGATTTAAGGATATGGACGAGGCGGCCTTAAAGGAACTCTACGGTTCCTTAAACCTTGCAATGACCTTCAAAGACTTCCTTCACATCCAGAACTACTATAAGAACGAAGAGCACAGAGATCCGTCCGTGACAGAGATCCGCGTGCTTGATACATACTGGTCCGATCACTGCCGCCACACCACATTCTCCACAGAACTCAAGAATGTGACATTCACAGAGGGCGACTACAAGAAACCGATCGAGGATACCTACAACCAGTACCTTGCTGACCACAAGGAGATCTACAAAGGACGCGACGACAAGTTCGTATGTCTCATGGACCTTGCGATCATGGGTATGAAGAAACTCCGCAAAGAGGGCAAGTTAGAGGATCTTGAGGTATCCGACGAGATCAACGCCTGCTCCATCGTCGTTCCGGTGGAGATCGACGGAAAGACCGAGGAGTGGCTCGTAAACTTCAAGAACGAGACCCATAACCACCCGACAGAGATCGAACCCTTCGGCGGCGCGGCAACCTGTCTTGGCGGCGCGATCCGTGACCCGCTTTCCGGACGTACCTATGTATACCAGGCAATGCGCATCACAGGTGCCGCTGACCCGACAAAGCCGTTAAATCAGACATTAAAGGGCAAGCTTCCGCAGAGAAAGATCGTTACAGAGGCTGCCCATGGATATAGCTCCTACGGAAACCAGATCGGTCTTGCGACCGGTTATGTAAAAGAACTCTACCATCCGGGCTATGTTGCGAAGAGAATGGAGATCGGTGCCGTTATGGCGGCAGCTCCGAGAAAGAACGTGATCCGTGAGACATCCGATCCGGGTGATGTGATCATCCTTCTCGGCGGACGTACCGGCCGTGATGGAATCGGCGGTGCGACAGGTTCCTCCAAGGTACACACAGAGGCATCCATCGAGGTCTGCGGCGCTGAGGTCCAGAAAGGTAACGCCCCGACCGAGAGAAAGATCCAGAGAATGTTCCGCCGTCCGGAAGTTTCCAGACTGATCAAAAAGTGCAACGACTTTGGCGCAGGCGGAGTTTCCGTAGCGATCGGTGAACTCGCTGACGGACTTCTGATTGATCTCGATAAAGTACCGAAAAAGTACGCAGGTCTTGACGGAACAGAGCTTGCGATCTCTGAGTCCCAGGAGAGAATGGCAGTTGTCGTTGATCCGAAAGATGTTGACACATTCTTAGGATACGCCAAAGAGGAGAACCTTGAGGCTGTCACAGTCGCAACAGTCACAGAGAGCCCGAGACTCGTCCTCACATGGCGGGGAAAGACCATCGTTGACTTAAGCCGTGCGTTCCTCGACACAAACGGCGCTCATCAGGAGACAGACGTTACCCTGGAGGTTCCGAACCATGAGGGAACTCCGTTTGAAAAGAAAGAAGTAGGAGACGTTAAGGAAAAATGGCTGAAGATGCTCGGTTCCTTAAATGTCTGCTCCCAGAAAGGTCTCGTGGAGATGTTCGACTCCTCCATCGGCGCATCTACCGTTATGATGCCGTACGGCGGAAAATATCAGCAGACGGAGATCCAGACCATGGTCGCTAAGCTTCCGGTTCTGGAAGGAAAGTGCGACGCTGTGACCATGATGAGCTACGGCTTTGATCCGTATCTTTCCAGCTGGAGTCCGTATCACGGCGCGATCTATGCAGTCCTCACATCTGTCGCTAAGATCGCGGCAGCAGGCGGCGACTACAGGAAGATTCGCTTCACATTCCAGGAGTACTTCCGCAGAATGAGCAGCGAGCCGGCAAGATGGAGCCAGCCGTTCGCAGCACTTCTCGGTGCCTACAATGCGCAGCTGGGCTTCGGACTTCCGTCCATCGGCGGTAAGGACAGTATGTCCGGTACCTTTGATGAGGAGAGCGGAAAAGAGATCGACGTCCCGCCGACCCTGGTTTCCTTCGCGGTTGACGTTGCAAGCGCGAAGAACATGATCTCCCCGGAATTCAAGAAGGCCGGAAATAAGATCGTTGTATTTGAAATTAAAAAAGATTCCTATGATCTTCCGGATTATGCCCAGATCATGGCTGGATATGATAAACTCCATGAGGACATCAAGGCAGGCCGCGTGATCTCCGCGTACGCCGCAGAGGCAAACGGAATCGCAGAGGCAGTCAGCAAGATGGCCTTCGGAAACCACCTCGGTGTCAAGATCGAGCATGACGTGGATCCGAGAGACTTCTTTGCACCGGCATGGGGCAATATCGTCTGCGAGGTTCCGGCTGATAAGGTCGGCGAGCTTCAGATGAGCTACCGTGTCATCGGTGAAGTTACCGACAAGGCAGCCTTCGAGTACGGCAATGTCTCCATTGCGCTCGACGAGGCATTAAAGACATGGGACGCAGCTCTCGAGGATGTATTCCCGACAGAGAGCGCGGTAAAGAAAGAAGAAGTTAAGAACGAAGTATTTAAGGCAGAGAACGTTGTGATCTGCAATCATAAGATCGGTACTCCGACCGTATTTATTCCGGTTTTCCCGGGAACAAACTGTGAGTACGACAGCACGAAGGCATTCGAGCGTGCGGGAGCAAAGGTCATCACAAAGGTATTCAAGAACATGAGCGCCGAGGACATCCGCGATTCCGTAGAAGTCTACAGAAAGAGCATCGAAGAGTCCCAGATCGTTATGTTCCCGGGCGGCTTCTCCGCAGGTGATGAGCCGGAAGGTTCCGCAAAGTTCTTCGCTACTGCGTTCCGCAACGAGGTATTAAAGGACGAGATCATGAAGCTCTTAAATGAGCGTGACGGATTAATGCTCGGTATCTGTAACGGTTTCCAGGCTCTCATCAAGCTTGGTCTTGTGCCGGAAGGAAAGATCGTAGAGCAGAAGCCGGATTCCCCGACCTTAACCTACAACACCATCGGACGCCACGTTTCCAAGATGGTTAACTTAAAGGTCGTTTCCAACAAGTCCCCGTGGCTTGCAGGCGCAGAACTTGGCGGCGTTTACACAAACCCGGTATCCCACGGCGAGGGACGTTTCGTGGCTCCGAAGGAATGGATCGACAAGCTCTTCGCAAACGGACAGGTTGCGACCCAGTACGTTGACCTTAACGGTGTTCCGACCATGGACGAATACTGGAACCCGAACGGCTCCTTCATGGCGATCGAAGGTATCACAAGCCCGGATGGACGTGTCTACGGTAAGATGGGCCATGCTGAGAGACGCGGCGACTATGTTGCAAAGAACATCACAGGCGAGCAGGATCTGAAGCTGTTTGAGAGTGGTGTGAAGTACTTTAAGTAATTGAATATTTGGAAGAAATAAGAGAATGCCCCAGGGAGAGAAAATTCCCCTGGGGCGTTCTGCGCTGCTGTGCATTCGGAAGAAGCTGCCGATTACCATGAACCTGAAAGAGACTGTTGACAGGAGGTTCTGTGTGAGGTGCTGCTTTGCCGCGGTACCTCAGTTAGTTGACAGAAACTCCGAAGCGTACTAAACTGGACGTATCCGCGGCTGGCGGACAGTGACGGCCGCATATTATAGTTTTGGAGGGTATTTGACATGGCATGCACAACGATTCTTGTAGGAAAAAACGCGTCTTATGACGGTTCAACGATGATCGCGCGAAATGATGATTCCGGTTCCGGACATTTTACGGCGAAAAAATTTGTGGTGATCCACCCGGAGGAGCAGCCGAAGGTTTATAAGTCTGTTCTCTCTCATGCTGAGATCGATCTTCCGGGAGATCCGATGAAGTTTACGGCAGTTCCGAACGCCATTAAGGGAAAGGGAATCTGGGCGGCCAGCGGCGTTAATGAAAAGAATGTCGGCATGACAGCTACGGAAACCATCACATCCAACGCCCGTGTTCTCGGAGCAGACCCGCTTGTAAAGTTACAGCCGGCGGAGGACGGAAAAGAGGAGATCGTCGGTGGAATCGGTGAGGAAGACCTTGTGTACATCACGCTTCCGTATATCAGCAGCGCGAGAGAAGGTGTGATCCGCCTCGGAAGTCTTTTGGAGAAGTACGGGACTTACGAGATGAACGGTATCGCGTTCCAGGACGTCAACGAGATCTGGTGGCTTGAGACCATCGGCGGACATCACTGGATCGCAAAGCGTGTTCCGGATGACCGTTACGTGGTGATGCCGAACCAGTTCGGTATCGATGATTTTGACTTAAACGACGCGTTCTCCGAGCAGAATGAACATATGTGTTCTTCCGACTTAAGAGAGTTTATCGCTGAGAACCACCTGGACCTCTCCTTAAACGGAGGAAATGGAAGCCATTTTGATGCCCGCGCGGCATTTGGAAGCCACAGCGATTCCGACCATATCTACAATACACCAAGAGCATGGTTCATGGAGCGCTACTTTAATCCGAAGACAAAGAAGTGGGACGGACCGGACGCGGACTACAGACCGGAATCCGACGATATCCCGTGGAGCATGGTTCCGGAGAAGAAGATCACGGTGGAGGATGTCAAGTATGCTCTTTCCTCCCATTTCCAGGGAACCCCTTATGATCCGTACGCAAAGAGCGGTGACGGACTCCAGAAGGGCAAATACCGCGCTATCGGCATCAACCGCAATGATTTCCTTGCTCTGATCCAGATGCGCCCGGGTGCCCCGGCAAACTGTCAGGCGGTCCAGTGGCTGGCTTTCGCGTCAAACGCGTTCAACACCCTGGTTCCGTTCTACGCGGCTGTGGACGAGACACCGGAGTACCTTGCGAACACCACGAAGGAAGTCTCTACAGAGAACTTCTACTGGTCCGCGAGAATGATCGCGGCTATGGCGGACGCGTCCTTCGCAAAATCCGCGATCCACATCGAGCGCTACCAGAACGCTGTGGAGGCGAAGGGGCATGCGCTGCTCAACAAGTATGATAAAGAGGCGGCGAAGGTTACGGATCCGGCGGAGAGCAGAAGACTTTTAGAAGAAGCGAACCGCGAGATCGCGAAGATGTTGAAAGAGGAGACAGGAAATACCCTGGATCATGTGCTCTTTGAGCTCAGCAATTCCATGAAGAATGCGTTTTCAAGATCTGACGCGTAAAAATGTCAGAAAGTGCCTGTCGGAATCATTGGAAAGCTTGGAAACCATGAATGATGGCAGCAGGAATGAATAAAGATGAATAAAGAAAGACCTCCCAGGAGACAGAATCTAAGTTTATGGTTCTGTATTCCTGTAGGAGGTCTTTTAAGCTCATTAGAAATCCTTAAAGGAAACTTATGCGGTTATAAAAAGCTGCTGCCGTTGCGGCCCGCCGCGGCAGGGAAAAGGTTTCTGCCATTATTTCTTCTTATGATACAGATATCGCGGAATTCCGTCCACCATAACTGGTGACACGTCACCCTGGATCAGCGGGCGGACATAGCTGATAAACTCGTCGGTGACGTAGGTACCGTCCTCGGTGATCCATTCCCTCGGGACCACTTTTTCCACATTGGAGACCTTGTGGACATTTCTAAGGTCTGTGGTGGACTGGTACGGGTCATCGGAGAGACGTTTGATGATGACCATCTCACCGGTATCGCCCTCGTCGGCTGCCTTCACGGCGGCACCGCCGACCTGGAAAGCTTCCAGAATGTCGATTCGGGATGCCAGATGGGAGGCCGCTCTCTGCATGGAGCTAAGCTCTATGGTTCTCGTCTTGCAGCCAATCTCCTGAGCCAGACGGCGGGCAAGATAGTTCGCGGTGCCTGTGAGCTGCTTGTGGCCGAAGGCGTCAACGAAATCCACACCGTCGGTGAGCTCGCACACATAACGTCCGTCCGCCAGGCGGATGCCTTCGGAGACGGCAACCACAACGAAAGTCTTTTCTGCCAGGAGTTCCTTAATGCGGACAAGGAAATTGTCGATATCGAAGGGAAGTTCCGGGACATAGATCAGGTCCGGGCCATCGCAATCCTCGCCCTTGGAGAGCGCCGCGGCACCAACGAGCCATCCGGCGTTTCGGCCCATGATCTCGACGATGGTGACAAGGCCCTTATCGTAGATCAGCGCCTGGCTGTCCTGGATGATCTCTTTCACTGATGTTCCGATGTATTTCGCCGCGCTGCCGTATCCCGGTGTGTGGTCGGTCAGGGCGAGATCGTTGTCGATAGTCTTCGGAACGCCTAAAAATTTGGTTGGATGACCCCTTAAGATCGCGTAGTCGGACAGCTTTTTGATCGTATCCATGGAATCGTTTCCGCCGATATAGATAAAGCACTCGATCTCAAGCTTGTCGAGAATAGAAAAGATTTTATCGTATGTAGCGATGTCCTCATGGATCTCCGGGAGCTTATAGCGGCATGATCCGAGATAGGCAGCAGGTGTGCGTTTTAAAAGTTCTACGTCCAGATCCGTCTGGATATGTTCGGTAAGATCGATATAATCTTCGTTTAAGAGACCCTGAATGCCGTGACGCATGCCGTATACTTTTTTTGCTCCGCGGTCGATAGCGGTGCGGTAAACGCCCGCGAGACTGGAATTGATAGCGGCAGTCGGGCCACCGGACTGTCCAACGATAATGTTGCCTTTCATGTAGCATCCCTCCAGGTATTGTAATTATATGATAACTGTCCGTCAGACCAGCGTTTTGAGTTTTTTCGCTGATCGAAGACACGGAAACACGGAGCAGTTATAATAAAATCATTATATCAGTTTTATGATGCAAAAACAAGTAAAAGGCAGAATATTTAGAAAAAAGATGACAAATTTGAAATATATGCGCATCTCGAACAAATATGACAGGATTTTGACGATTGAGTGATTAGGCGTGTGAAGTACTGGAAAAACCGGTGGCTATCTGGCTGGGCGTGAACGGCAGCACTCCGGAAGAGCCATAATTTCTGTCAACGAAAAGATACTTTACATTTATATGAAGAATATGTTAAGATAAACCGGTATGTGTAGAAAAACAGCGATAAATACGAGGTTTTGACATGGAAGAAAAAGAGGTACAGGGAGCACCGGTACACAAGCGGCGTGTCCGTTACAGCGGGACACATCCGAAACGGTTTGAGGAAAAGTATAAAGAACAGAATCCGGAGAAATATGCTGACACGGTCGAGAAGGTCATCAAAAAAGGCAGCACTCCGGCAGGCATGCACATCTCGATCTGTGTGAACGAGATCCTGGATTTCCTGGATATCAGACCGGGAATGCAGGGGCTTGACGCTACATTGGGTTACGGCGGGCACACAACGGAGATGTTGAAGAAACTCGAGGGACAGGGACACATGTACGGCCTTGATGTGGATCCTATCGAGATCGTGAAGACGAAGGCACGGTTAAAGGAGCGCGGATTTGACGAGGACATCCTTACGGTGAAGCAGATGAACTTCGCGGATATCGATAAGCTTGTCCCGGAGACCGGACTTTTTGATTTCGTTCTGGCGGATCTCGGTGTGTCCTCCATGCAGATCGATAACCCGGAACGCGGATTTACCTACAAGGCGGACGGTCCGTTAGACCTGAGACTGAATCCGGAAAAGGGGATCTCCGCGGCGGAGCGGTTAAAGCAGATGGATATGGAAGAAATCGCCGGAATGTTTGTGGAAAATTCCGACGAGCCGTATGCGGAGGAGATCGCGAGGGAGATTGCGAAGAGAAATAGAAAGCGCCAGTATATTGAGACGACGACAGGACTTAAAGAAGTCATTGAGACAACACTTTCCTTCATTCCGGAAAAAGAGCGTAAGGAAGCGGTGAAGAAGTCCTGCCAGAGATGTTTCCAGGCACTCCGGATCGATGTAAACCAGGAATTTGAGGTTTTGGAAAGTTTCCTTACAAAGCTTCCGGGTATCCTGGCACCGGGCGGAAGAGCGGCGATCCTGACGTTCCATTCCGGCGAGGATCGTCTCGTAAAGTATTACTTCAAAGAAGGCAAAAAAGATGGACTTTACAGTGACGTGGCAAACGATGTGATCCGCCCGTCCGCGGAGGAATGTCAGAGAAATCCGAGGGCGAGATCCACGAAGATGCGCTGGGCGATCCGTGAGGGAGAGAATTCCCATAGAAATTAATGTAATAGAAGATAAAAGTCCAGCAGGCACACGTTTGGGCGGCTATGCACTTGGAAAACTATCGACAGCAGTTCTTTTAAATTGCTATGGATCCGGAAGCAGCTGCCGGTGGCAAGCCCTGCGGATGAGATTTTGCTGAACAAGTTTCTGACAGACAGATTTAGAAAGTGAAATAAACGTATATGGACGAAAAGTTTGAAGAAAGAACAGGGGAGTATGAAGAGAGGGAAGACCACAGACTGAAACATGCAGGCGCTATCGCATTATTTTTATTATCGCCGGTGTTCTCCTATGTCATGTTCGAGTTCGTGACCGGAAACTTTGTGATGGTACTTCCGAAGAACGCGGTGCTCAACATTGTATGGATGTTCGCGCTGTACCTTCTGGTATTCGGAATCTCCGGCAGCACCCGGATTTCCGTTCCGGTCTCTTCTGTGATCCTCTATGCGATCTCCCTGGCGGAGGCGTTTGTCGTTTCCTTCAGAAGCCGTCCGATCATGATGGGCGATGTTCTGGCGGTGAAGACCGCGATGACGGTTGCAGGAAGCTACGATTACACCCCGACATTTATGATGATCATCTGCGGTGTTCTCCTGATCATATGGAACGCGCTGGCGCAGTTTGTGTTTGTGCGGGTAAAAGGAAAAAAGAAAAGAGCAGTGGTATTCAGCGTTTCTGCTGGTGCGGTTGCTGCGTTTATCGCCTGCTTTTATAACTTTATGATCTCAGGCCTGTCTCTGGAGGTAAACCTTTGGGATCCGACGACCTCCTACGCAGAGAATGGCTATATCCTGTCCTCCGCAATCTCGATCAAATATCTGGTAAAGAAAGCGCCGGGAGGTTACTCCCAGGCGAAGATCCAGGAAATCTGCGACAAATATGTGGACAGTGAGAAGGAGCGGAATGGGGAGACTGCTGCAGTGGTGGCGTCCGGGGACGCGGTCCAGCCGACGAATATTATCTGTATCATGAACGAGAGTCTTTCCGATCTGGCGGTGGACGGAGATTTTACGACAAATATCGATTATCTCCCGTTTCTCCACAGCCTGACGGAGAACACCGTAAAAGGAAAGCTCTGCATGCCGGTATTTGGTGCCATGACCAGCAACTCTGAGTTTGAATTTCTGATCGGTGACTCTATGTATCTGATGCCGAGAGGAAGTGTGGCTTATCAGTTCTATGTAAATCCGGGCGTCCGCTCCATGGTCAGCACGGTGAGGGATCAGGGATACACACCGGTTGCCATGCACCCGTACCCGGCTGAGAACTGGAACCGCCGCATCTGCTACAACAACATGGGCTTCAGCGATTTCATGGATATCAGCGCCTACGAAAGCCGGGATGAACTTCGAAATTATATCAGTGACCTGAGCGATTTTAAGGTCATCACCGAGTATATCGAGCAGAAGGCAAATCCGGATGACAAGCTGTTCCTCTTTAATGTGACCATGCAGAACCACGGCGGCTATACGATCCCATACGCGAATTTTGACCAGGAAGTATGGCTCACCGGGGACATGGAAGGAAAGTATCCGGAGGCAGACATGTATCTGTCCCTCGTGAAGAAATCTGATGAAGCTTTTGAGTGGCTTGTAAATTATTTCTCCCAGTGCGACCAGCCGACGATGATCGTCATGTTCGGCGACCATCAGCCGGGAATCGAGGACGAGTTCTTCGATGAGGCTATGGGCGTGGAGAGTGCGAAGGTTCCGAATGAGCAGAAAATGGTCTGGTACGAGACCCCGTTTGTGATCTGGACCAACTACGACCAGCCTTCGGAGGACATGGGACGGTTAGGTGCAATTTACCTTTCCTCCTATGTATTAAAGCGCGCGAACCTGTCACTGACTCCGTATAACGAATTCCTCTTACAGCTTTCCGAAAAGCTTCCGATCATCCATCACCTTGGAATCTGGGAATCCGACGGAACCTACCACAGCTGGGAGGACGCGGAGAGCGGGGACTACGATTGGAAGGAACAGCTGGTGGAGTATGAGAATCTTGTATACAACCACAGCCTGGATTCGAAGACCGTGAATGAGATGTTTTCGATCGCACAGTAAATGAATATTATATAGAGATGGGCAGCCTGGAGACAGGCTGCCTGTTTTGCGTAATAGCTCGCGCGAGAATGTGCCAAGGCACATTCATTTTTGAAAGTTCCGCTAAAGTAAAACTTTATGCAAAATAAAAAGAGAAGAGGGCAGCAGGAACAACTGCAGATGCCTGTCTC
The DNA here is from genome assembly GCF_003435125.1 of Clostridium sp. AM25-23AC. Taxonomy (NCBI): domain Bacteria; kingdom Bacillati; phylum Bacillota; class Clostridia; order Eubacteriales; family Clostridiaceae; genus Clostridium; species Clostridium sp. AM25-23AC. Next base: position 203,439 of record NZ_QWGI01000002.1, read on the forward strand.
CGGAGAGCAGGCGAAGAGCCAGTATGAGAAGAACGGCACTGTCAGGGATGAGAGTATTTTTTGTATTGAAATAAAATGTCAAAAAAGTGACAAAGAGGATTGACAAGATGGTTAGTTGGTGCTAATCTTTGTTAGTAGAAACTAACAGGTGAAAGAAGATACCCCATGGGGAATGAAAAACTGTAGTTTCTGAAAATTAAGAGGAGGCGTGATCCGTCATGATAAATGGTATTATTATCGTCGCATTGATCGTTGTCGCGATCTTCGCGGTGAAAGGTTCGATCCGCCAGTTCACCTATGGCTGCTGCGGAACGAAAGATGTAGAAAAGAAGATCAAAGTGCAGGATAAAAATGCTTCAGACTATCCGTACTACGCAGTCATCGGAGTGGACGGCATGAAATGCAAACACTGCAAGCTCCATGTGGAGAATGCGTTCAATGAGAAGGATGGCAACTGGGCTGAGGTAAACCTCGAGAAGAAGGAAGCCGATGTCCGCATGAAAACAAAGCTGACAGACCGTGAGATCCGTGACATCGTGAGCAAGACCGGCTATGTGCTCCGCAATATCGAGTGGAAGCAGGCGTAAACGAAAAAACGGTTTCGGTTGAAACTCCAAATGCCTGGCTCTCTGCAGGGCAGGAACACACTTTTTAGGAATGAGAGGGATGCCGGATGTGGCAGAAGAAAGACATCGTTAATGAGTTCCAGAGACTTGGGAAGCGTATTACAAAGCAGAGAATGGTCATCCTTGATGTGATCTTAGAACAGAACTGGACCGACTGCAAGGAAGTTTACTATGAGGCGGTACAGAGAGATTCCACCGTGGGTCTTTCCACAGTCTACCGCACGATCCGCATGCTGGAGGAGATGGGCGTCTTAAAGCGCGTTTACCAGTATGTATTTACGGATGAAACAGGAGTGCGCGCAGACGGGGAAAACGAGGTTATCGCCCCGGAGTTCCACGGAAAGAACGGTCTCAGACAGACCGAAAAAGAGAAAGAAAAATGCTGTTCCTTCAGTGCGTCATAAACGCGGAGAAAACAGCAGGTCATGGAGTTATGGATGACAGCAAATTATCAGAAAATGACATTTTTTTTCAACATAAAATATTTTAAAATATTATGATTGACTAACCGGCAGGAAAAGAGTTACCATGTGGGAAACGTTTGAAAGCCTTCCGGTTTTCGACGTTCTGCCAAGTAAAATGCAAGGGAGTGAAAACCGATGAAACACCATAAATTCTGGGCGTGGGCAACTGTTTTCTGCTTTGCTATGGTGATGTATACCGGATATAAGCACAAGTGATCCGGCAGCTAAAAGCCAGGTCAGCAGGCTTTAAACAGGACAGATCATTTACTATTAAATTATATTTTTTACTTACAGGAGGAATTTAAAATGTTAGATGTTAAGAAATGCTTGAAATTAAAAAATGTTGCAGTATTTGCAGGCGGTGTTCTTTTCGGGACAGCTGGTGTCAAGGTTCTCGGAAGCCAGGACGCTAAGAAGTTATACATCAACTGCCTCGCAGCAGGTCTCCGCGCAAAAGAGTGCGTTATGACAACAGCTTCCAACATCCAGGCAAACGCTGAGGATGTTCTTGCAGAGGCTAAGGAGATCAACAGAGCACGTGCTGAAGAAGCATTCGGTGAGGAAGAGGAAGCAGCAGAAGACTTCACAGAGACAACAGAAAAAGCAGAGGACGCTGAATAATCATTATGAAATCAGGAATCAGATTTACGGTAAAACATGATATCAAGGGCCGTATCCGAATCCATCTCACCAGAGGCCGCCTGTCAGTCAGACAGGCGGACCTCTTTTCCTTTTATCTCGCATCCCTTCCGCAGGTAACGGCAGCAAAGGTATATGAGAGAATCGGAGATGCGGCGATCACGTACACAGGCTCAAAGGAAGATCTCATTGCTGAGATCTTAAGGTTCTCCTTTGACGATGAAGAGTTAAACGAGATCGTGCCTGTGACAAGCACGAGAGAGTTAAATCAGGAGTTCCAGGAAAAGCTCGTGACAAAGTGTCTTACAAGATGCCTTACAAAGATCTTCCTTCCGGCTCCGGTCCGTGCGGTATGGACAGCGATCCAGTCTGTTCCATTCGTTATTAAAGGCATCAGAAAGCTTGCGGGAAGAAAGCTTGAGGTCGAGGTCCTCGATGCGACGGCGATCACGGTGTCCATGCTGCGGTGCGACTTCAACACAGCAGGATCCGTCATGTTCCTTCTCGGAATCGGTGAGCTTCTGGAAGACTGGACCCACAAGAAGTCTGTCAGCGATCTTGCGGGCAGCATGTCCTTAAATATCGAGAGAGTATGGCAGAAGACAGAGGACGGGGAAGTACTTGTCCCGATCTCTGATATTAAGGAAGGAGATCTCGTCTCCGTCCGCGTCGGCAGCGTGATCCCGCTTGACGGCATTGTAGATTCCGGCGAGGCGATGGTAAACCAGGCATCAATGACCGGTGAGTCTGAGCCGGTCCGCAAGGAGAACGGCATGTACGTCTATGCCGGAACCGCGGTCGAGGAAGGAAACCTCATCGTCCGCGTCAAGAAAGCAGCTGGATCCACAAGATTCGAGCGCATTGTGAAGATGATCGAGGAGTCCGAGAAGTTAAAGTCTTCCTTAGAGACAAAGGCATCCGGACTTGCGGACGCTCTCGTTCCGTGGAGTCTCGGCGGAACCATCGTTACTTACCTTCTCACAAGAAATGTGACAAAGGCGATCTCGATCCTTATGGTTGACTTCTCCTGTGCGTTGAAGCTCGCAATGCCGCTTTCCGTACTCTCTGCTATGAGAGAGGCGAGCAGCTACAAGATGACTGTCAAAGGCGGCTCCTTCATGGAAGCAGTCGCTGAGGCGGACACCATCGTATTCGATAAGACAGGCACCCTCACAAAGGCACAGCCGGTGGTTGCAGACGTTGTGACCTTCGAGGGACGCGACCAGGCTGAGATGTTAAGGATTGCTGCCTGCTTAGAGGAGCACTTCCCGCACTCCATGGCGAACGCGGTTGTTGCGGCCTCCAGAGAGCGCGGACTTGTCCACGAGGAGATGCACTCTAAGGTTGACTATATCGTTGCACACGGAATTGCATCCCATATCGGCGAGGACAAAGTCGTGATCGGTAGCTACCACTTTGTATTCGAGGACGAGCAGTGTGTAGTCCCGGAGGGCGAAGAAGAGAAATTTGAAGCCCTTCCGGCAGAGTACTCCCACCTGTATCTCGCGATCGCGGGAAGACTGGCGGCTGTGATCTGCATCGAGGATCCGCTCCGTCCGGAAGCTCCGGAAGTTATGAAGGAGCTCAGAAAGCTTGGTATCAAGAAGATCGTCATGATGACAGGAGACAGCGAGAGAACGGCCCGCGCCATTGCCGCAAGAGTCGGCGTGGACGAGCATCACTCCGAGGTCCTTCCGGAGGATAAGGCGAACTTCGTTGAAGCAGAGAAGAACGCAGGCCATAAGGTTATCATGGTGGGAGACGGAATCAACGATTCTCCGGCACTCTCCGCGGCAAACGTCGGCATCGCGATCAGCGAGGGCGCTGAGATCGCAAGAGAGATCGCGGACATCACAATCTCTGAGGACGCGATGTTCCAGCTTGTGACTTTAAAAGCAATCAGCAATGCGCTGATGCGGCGTGTTCACAGAAATTACCGCTTTGTCATCAGCTTCAACTTTGGTCTCATCATCCTAGGCGTGATGGGCGTGCTTGCCCCGGCGACATCCGCCCTGCTTCACAACACATCCACCCTGTGCATCAGCATGCACAGCATGACGAACCTGTTGAAGGACGAGGAGAAGAAGCACTAATATAGGTAGAATTGTAACTATGAATGAATGCACTGAATAGTTACGATGAATTATATGCCCGCGGCATGGAGCGATCCGGCCGCGGGTGTTTTTTTTCTGCATGGAGGTGACATGGAATACCTGGCGGTGCGGCTGCCTGCATTTTGTGGTTCACAAGACGCGGATTTCATGCTATACTAGTGCAGGCATGTGGCAGAAGTCTGTCATCTGCTTTTCAAAAACGACAAAGGAAGGCACAATTATGAACTATATGATCTGTATTCCTTCACCGAGACTCGTCTCGAGGGAATACTGTGAAAGGATCCACAACATTTTAGCCAGAATGTCGGATCAGTACCGGGTCAATATCGTTCCGGAGCCGGTTAAGATGCGCCAGGGATCCTGCCCGGATTTTTATAAGAAATACCGGATCTATAAAGATATCAAGGAACGCGACGGAAACGGGGAGGCGTACCTGACCTCTGAAGAAGAAAATATGATCCTCAGCGTGTGCAGGAATCCGGAGGAAGTGGAGCTTATGAAGGGCTGCACCTACGCGTACCGGTATCCGACAACACTGGTGCTCAAGAGCTTCCGGGAAGATAAAAAGAGGTAGGACAGGGAAACATCCACAAGCGGATCCTGCCGCTCTGAAACTGTTGGCAAACAGACGAAAGTGTGTTATACTTATCCTAAGTCCGCGGGGCGGTCGTGGTCTGCCCTGTGGAAAGGAAAAAGAGATTTGTGGCGACTGGAACGAAACAGTCACAGAAGATTACGAGGAGATCAGAGAAAATGAAAAACAGAAGAGTTTTTTTAAAGCTCAGCGGAGAGGCCCTTGCAGGTCCGAAAAAGACTGGCTTTGACGAAGATACGGTAAAGGAAGTTGCAAGACAGGTCAAGGCATCTGTTGATGCAGGTGTACAGGTCGGCGTTGTGATCGGCGGCGGAAACTTCTGGCGTGGACGTACAAGCGACGCGATCGACCGCCCGAAGGCAGACCAGATCGGAATGCTTGCGACTGTCATGAACTGTATTTATGTATCCGAGATCTTCCGGAACGCGGGAATGAAGACACAGATCCTTACCCCGTTTGAGTGCGGAAATATGACAAAACTGTTCTCCAAGGACCGTGCGAACAAGTATTTTGAGCACGGAATGGTCGTATTTTTTGCCGGTGGAATCGGACAGCCGTATTTCTCTACCGACACGACGATCACTCTGATGGCGATCGAAATGGATGCGGACTGCATTCTCCTCGCAAAGTCCATCGACGGCGTATACGACAGTGATCCGAAGGTAAATCCGAATGCGAAAAAGTATGACGAGATCTCGATCCAGGAAGTGATCGACAAGCAGCTCGGTGTCGTTGACCTGACTGCTTCTATTATGTGTATGGAACACAAAATGCCGATGGCGGTATTCTCCTTAAACGAAAAGGATGGAATCGCGAACGCCATGCAGGGAAAAATTAACGGTACGATCGTTACCGTCTGATAACAGGAGGAAACCATGAGCGAAGAATTAAAAGTATATGAAGAGAAAATGGAAAAATCCATCGATGCCCTCTTAAACGAGTACGCATCCATCCGCGCAGGACGTGCGAACCCGCATGTACTTGACAAGATCAAAGTGGATTACTACGGAACACCGACACCGATCCAGCAGGTCGGAAATATCTCCGTTCCGGAGGCAAGAATGATCCTGATCCAGCCGTGGGAGAAGAGTCTGATCCGCCCGATCGAGAAGGCGATCCAGACCTCCGAGCTTGGAATCAACCCGAGCAACGACGGTTCCGTGATCCGTCTCGTATTCCCGGAGCTCACCGAGGAGAGACGTAAAGAGCTTGCAAAGGATGTTAAGAAAAAAGGCGATGGCGCTAAGGTAGCGATCCGCAATATCCGCCGCGACGCGAATGAAGCGTTCAAGAAGATGGAGAAGAACGATGAGATCTCTGAGGACGATTTAAAAGAGCTTACCGAGAAAGTCCAGAAGCTTACCGACAAGTCCATCGAGAAGATCGACAAGGCCGTTGAGAACAAGACAAAGGAAATTCTTACCGTTTAATCGGAGTTTCCTACTACACAAAACAGACAGGGGGCAGGGGAAGTTTTCCTGTCCCCGTTTGTTTGCGCGGGCAACGAGTCAAGGCCCGTGCTTGCACGAGGTTTTGACGTTGCTAAGCGCCAGTGGCGCTTGTCCAGCAACGACCGGAACAGAGTGTAGAAGACGCGGCAACTTGAGAAATACTTACGTTTCTCATAGTCTGCGCGGGCAACGAGCCAAAAGATAAAGGGAGAACAATCATGGAAGAGAATTTAAAGATTCCCGCCCACGTGGCGCTGATCTTAGACGGAAATGGAAGATGGGCGAAGAAGCGCGGACTTCCGAGACAGCTTGGACATAAAAAGGGCTGCGAGACACTGGAGCAGGTCGTTGAGGACGCAGCACGGCTTGGAATCCGGTATCTGACAGTTTACGGATTTTCCACAGAGAACTGGAAACGCCCGGAGGAGGAAGTCGGCGCGCTGATGCAGTTATTCCGTTTCTACGCGAAGAGGCTTCTCGCAATGGCTGAAAAGAACAACATCCGTGTCCGCATGATCGGCGAGAGAAGCCGTTTTGCGCCGGATATCGTGGGCGCGATCAATGTCCTGGAAGAAAAGACAAAAAAAAATACAGGAATGACCTTTGTGATCGCCGTAAACTACGGAAGCCGCGATGAGATCACGAGAGCAGTGAGAAAGATCATGACGGATGTGGAGAAAGGGAAGATCGCGCCGGAGGATATGACGGAGAAAGTTTTCGCGTCCTACCTGGACACGGCAGGAATCCCGGATCCGGATCTCATGATCCGCACCAGCGGGGAGCTTCGCCTCTCTAACTACCTGTTATGGCAGCTCGCGTACTCAGAACTCTACGTGACAGAATGCCTGTGGCCGGATTTCAATAAGGAAGAATTATTGAACGCGATCCGCCAGTACGATAAGAGAGAGCGCCGGTTCGGAGGAGTTACGGCGGTAAAAACGGAGTAAGAGGTGATCTTATGTTTACGACAAGACTGATCAGCGGAATCGTCCTTGTGATCATTGCGGCGTTTCTGCTTGTTGAGGGCAGTGCAGTCCTTTATTTCGGCTCCATGGCGATCTCCTTGATCGGACTTTATGAGCTTTACCGGGTCATGAAGATCGAGAGATCGGCACCGGGGTTTGTGGGCTATGCGGCTGTCGTTGCTTATTACTGGATCATGGGAAACAGGGAGCAGTATGTGACGTTCCTCGCTATCATTTCCCTCATGATCTTAATGACGATCTACGTGGTGACGTTCCCGAAGTACGGGACGGAGCAGATCACGGTGGCGTTCTTTGGAATCTTCTATGTGGGGATCATGTTCTCCTACCTCTATCAGGTGCGGGAGATGCCGGACGGAAAATATCTCGTATGGCTGATCCTTTTAAGCTCCTGGGGCTGTGATACCTTCGCCTACTGCGCGGGAAAGCTTTTTGGAAAGCATAAGATGACCCCGAAGCTGAGCCCGAAAAAGACCGTGGAGGGTGCCATCGGAGGTGTCGTGGGCGCGGCAGTCTTAGGATTCCTCTACGGAACCTTCTTTAAGAACAATATGATCCAGGTGATAAATCCGGGCGTGATCTCGGGAGCTGCCTGCGCCATCGCGGCGGTAATCTCCATGGTGGGAGATCTGGCGGCTTCCGCCATCAAGAGAAACCATGACATCAAGGATTACGGAAATCTGATCCCTGGCCATGGCGGAATCTTAGACCGGTTTGACAGCATGATCTTTACCGCCCCGGCGATCTATTTCGCTATCACATTTATGGGCATCCGGTAGGAAAGGACAAAGAGATGAAACGAATTGCTATTCTGGGTTCCACAGGTTCCATCGGAACCCAGACTTTGGATGTAGTCCGTGCAAACGGAGATATTGAAGTTGTAGGAATCGCGGCGGGAAGAAACATCGATGCGCTGGAGAGTCAGATCCGTGAATTCTCCCCGAAGATCTGCGGTGTCTGGGATGAGGAGAAGGCAAAAGAGCTGGCTGTCCGCGTGGCAGATACAGACACGAAGATCGTCTCCGGCATGGAAGGACTTTTGGAGATTGCGGTCATGGAAGGATATGAGATCCTCGTGACGGCAGTGGTGGGCATGATCGGCATCCGCCCGACGATGGCTGCCATCGAGGCAGGAAAGGACATTGCCCTGGCAAACAAAGAGACGCTTGTCACTGCGGGACATCTCATCATCCCGCTTGTGAAGGAGAAAAAAGTCCGTCTTCTTCCGGTGGACAGTGAGCACAGCGCGATCTTCCAGTGTTTAAACGGGGAACACGGGAATAAGATTGAAAAGATCCTATTAACAGCATCCGGCGGCCCGTTCCGCGGATGGGCGAGAGAGCAGATGAAGAATGTCCAGGTGGAGGATGCCTTAAAGCATCCGAACTGGTCCATGGGAGCGAAGCTCACCATCGACAGTTCCACCATGGTCAACAAAGGTCTCGAGGTCATGGAGGCGAAATGGCTTTTTGATGTGGGAATGGACGATGTCCAGGTCGTTGTGCAGCCGAAGAGTGTGATACACTCTATGGTACAGTTTGAGGACGGTGCTGTGATGGCGCAGCTCGGAACGCCGGATATGAAGCTTCCGATCCAGTATGCTCTCTATTACCCGGAGCGCAGACCAATGAGGGGAGATCGTCTCGACTTCTGGTCCATGAAGGAGATCATATTCGACAAGCCGGATTACGAGAATTTCCGCGGCCTGGCACTCGCGAGAGAAGCAGGAAAAGCGGGCGGTTCCGTGCCTGTAGTGTTTAACGCGGCGAACGAGTTCGCGGTTGCGAAGTTCCTCGGGAAGAAGATCAGCTATCTGGAGATCACGGATATGCTCGAGGCTGCAATGGAACATCATAAGAAGATCGCCCATCCGTCATTGGATGAGGTGCTTGAGACGGAAGCGGAGACTTACGAGTTCCTGAAGAAGCAGTGGAATTTCTAAAGCTGTATAATGATTGAAAAACTCTGTTTCACACATCAAAGGTATGTGCAAAGATTGAATGATATTTTGCAACTGTTCAGTAGATCTGCGCACTTGCTGCGCTGACCGTAAGAAAACTCGAGCTGGAAAGCAAAAATCCCATCAGCAAAGCTGATCTGGAATGGATTTTTGCATGTAACGATGAAGGTACTGAATAGTTATGATGTTTTAATGAAAGCAGGTGAATATTAAAGTTGGATCTTGGGTATCTGGCAGCGGTGGTTGTCCTTGGCGGAATCATCCTGTTTCATGAATTTGGACATTATCTCCTGGCGCGGTTAAACGGGATTGCCGTGGTGGAGTTCTCGGTGGGATTCGGACCGAGACTTCTCTCATGGGTGAGCCAAAAGACCGGAATCCGGTATTCCTTAAAGCTTCTGCCTCTCGGCGGCTCCTGTGCGATGCTTGGAGAATTCGGGGAAGATGAGGATGAAAAGGAAGAAGTCCCGGATGTGAAGGGAGTTTCCTTCTTTGATAAGGGACCATTGGCGAAGATGGCGGTGATCGCCGCAGGACCGATCTTCAACTTTATCCTGGCGTTCGTTTTTTCCCTGGTGATCTTATCCTGGGCCGGAATCGATCCTGCAGTCATCGCCGGAACCTCCGAGGGAATGCCTGCGGAGACGGCTGGACTGAAAGAGGGCGATGTGATCACAAAGCTTGATGGCAGAAAGATCCATCTTTCCAGGGAGATCTCCATGTACCTGATGACGGCCGGACAGGATCCCGTGCAGGTGGAGTATAGACGATATGACGAAACATCATCGTCGTGGACGACAGAACACACGGTGATCCAGCCGGAGTTTAAGGACGGCAGGTATTACCTCGGCGTCCTTCTTCAGGGACACCGGGATGCCCCGGAGTCACTGGTGCAGGTTCTGCAGTACAGCGTCTACGAGGTGCGGTACTGGATCCTCACGGTGATCGACAGCCTGAAGATGATCGCCGGGGGCAAGGTCTCCACAAACGATATCGCAGGACCTGTCCGCATTGTCACGATCATCGATCAGACTGTGGAAGAGAACACCCAGTACGGATTCGTGACGGTGGTGATGAACCTCTTAAATCTTATGGTCATGTTTTCGGCGAACCTGGGCGTTATGAACCTGCTACCGTTCCCGGCGCTTGACGGCGGACGGCTGGTATTCTTACTCTGGGAACTCGTCACGAGACAGCCGGTGAGCCAGAGAGTGGAGAGCGCGGTGAATATGGCCGGGATGGCGCTGCTCATGACATTTATGGTGTTTGTTGTATTTAATGATTTGAGAATGATATTTTAGCAGGAGTGAAATTTCGTTTTTTGAAGTGGGAGAGAGATGGATGTATAGAGATCATACAAAGGAAATTCAGATTGGGGACAAAAAGATCGGCGGGGGAAATCCGGTTCTGATCCAGTCCATGTGCAACACGAAGACGGAGAATGTGGCGGCAACGATAGAGCAGATCCACCGCCTGGAGGACGCCGGATGTGACATTATCCGTGTGGCGGTTCCGACCATGGAAGCGGCTGCTGCAATCCGCGAGATCAAGAAGCAGATCCATATTCCGCTGGTTGCCGACATTCACTTTGACTACCGCCTGGCTATCGCAGCTATCGAGAGCGGAGCGGATAAGATCCGCATCAACCCGGGCAACATCGGGGCGAGAGAGCGGGTGAAGGCTGTCGTCGATAAGGCGAAAGAGTACGGGATCCCGATCCGCGTGGGAGTAAACAGTGGCTCTCTGGAGAAAGACCTCCTCGCAAAATACGGCGGTGTGACGGCGGAAGCTCTCGTTGAGAGCGCATTGAAGGAAGTGGCCGTTGTGGAGGAACTGGGATACGATAATCTTGTGATCAGCATCAAGTCCTCCGACGTTTTAATGTGTGTGGCAGCCCACGAGCTTATCGCAAAGAAGACGAATTATCCGCTTCATGTGGGGATCACAGAGTCCGGAACACTGCTTTCCGGAAATATCAAGTCCTCTGTGGGTCTTGGAATCATTCTCCATGAGGGGATTGGCGATACGATCCGTGTCTCCTTAACCGGAGATCCGGTGGAGGAAGTAAAGAGCGCGAGACTGATCCTGAAAACGTTAGGGCTCAGGAAGGGCGGCGTGGAAGTTGTTTCCTGTCCGACCTGCGGAAGGACCCAGATCGACCTCATTCACCTGGCAAATCAGGTAGAGGATATGGTATCCGGCATGGATCTTGATGTGAAGGTAGCCGTTATGGGCTGCGTGGTCAACGGACCTGGCGAGGCGAGAAGTGCGGATATCGGAATCGCCGGTGGAATCGGCGAAGGTCTCCTGATCAAAAAGGGAGAGATCATCAAAAAGGTACCGGAACATGAACTTCTTTCCGTTCTTCGGGAAGAGCTTTTGAAGATGCAGGAGATGCAGAAATAAGTATGGAAAAACCATTCCTTGAAGTTTTCCCGGGGCTTAATATTGCTGATGAACTGAAAGAGCTTTTGAAGCTTGTTGTGGTGGAAAAGGTCACCATGACAAAGGACAGAAGCTCTATTCGTGTTTATATCAGGAGTCCCCGGCTGATCCATAAAAAGAATATTTATGCCTTAGAGGCCGGGATCGCGAAGCAGCTGTTCCCGGGGAGACCGATCACGATCAAGATCTTAGAGAAATACCGCCTCTCGGCACAGTATACCCCGGAGAAGCTCTACGATGTCTACCGGGACAGTATCCTCATGGAGTTAAAGAACTACGGGATGATCGAGTATAATATTCTCCGCCGGGCGGACACGAAGTTTGTCACCGACGATAAGATGGTCATGACCATCGAGGACAATCTGATCTACAGGGAGCGGTCTAAGGAAGTCGGACGGGTACTGGAAAAGATCTTCACGGAGCGCTGCGGGCTTGCGGCTGAGGTGGAATTTTTATATAAAGAGAGTGAAAAGAAAGACCCGATGGATCAGCCGGTATTCATGAAGCCGGGAGGAGAACTCGTTGTAGGTGTACAGAGTGAGGAGAATTACTTAGAAGGTGCAGCGGAGAGTGCCCCCTGGGATGAAGGAACGTCAAACGGTGGATTTAACGGGACATTCGGAGATGGAAATGGAAACGCGGATGTTCAGATGGCGGCTCAAAGTGCGGCCGGTTCTGGAGCTTCCGGCGGCAGATCCGGCGCGGATCCGGGAAAGGCAGCCAGTGGAAAGAGCGGTTCCGGCACAAAGACATCGGCCGGTTTTGGAGCTGCAAAGCAGAAGACGGACGCGGCTGGAAAGGGCGGCGGAAACCAGACTGGAAAGTCCGCGGGCGGCGGACAGAACGGAAACGGCGGCGGATTCACGAAGAAGACCTTCGGAGAGAAGGGAAAAGGTGGATTCTCCGGCGGTTTCCGGAAAGGCTCCGACGGAAGGATCCCGTACCGAAAGTCGGAGAACCCGGATGTTCTTTTCGGGCGCGATTTTGAGGGCGATGCGGTGAATATCCATGACATCGACGGTGAGATCGGCGAGGTCGTGATCCGTGGTAAAGTGATCCGGGCGGAGAAGCGGGAACTCCGGAGCGGAAACAAGCTCATGATCTTCGATCTTACAGACTTTACAGACAGTATTACTGTAAAGATGTTCTTAAGAGAGGGTCAGGAGGAGGACGCCACTGCGGCTATCAAGGAAGGAAACTTCATCAAGATCAAGGGAATCACCACCATTGATAAGTTCGACGGCGAGCTGACTATCGGTTCCATCGTGGGCATTAAGAAGAGCGAGGACTTTACCTCCAAGCGTGTGGATAATGCCCCGGTGAAGCGAGTGGAGCTCCACTGCCATACGAAGATGAGCGATATGGATGGCGTTTCCGAGGTAAAGGACCTGGTAAAGCGGGCGAAGAAGTGGGGAATGCCGGCCCTGGCGATCACAGACCACGGCTGTGTCCAGGCGTTCCCGGACGCGAACCATGCCCTTGACAAAGGGGATACTTTTAAGGTCCTCTACGGTGTCGAGGGATATCTGGTGGACGACATGAAGGAGATGGTCGTCAATTCCAGAAATCAGAGTCTCGATGGGGACTATGTGGTGTTCGATATCGAGACCACGGGATTCTCGCCGACAAAGAATAAGATCATCGAGATTGGTGCCGTGAAGGTGAGAAATGGCGAGATCATCGACAGGATGGATGAGTTTGTGAATCCGGAGGTTCCGATCCCCTTCGATATCGAGCGTCTGACAGGGATCAACGATGCCATGGTCATGGGGGCGGATACGGTGGACAAGGTGCTGCCGAGATTCCTGGAGTTTGTGGGGGATGCGGCACTGGTTGCCCACAACGCGTCCTTCGATGTGAGCTTTATCTCCCACAATGCGGGTCTTTTGGGACTGCCCTTTGATCCGACAGTCCTGGATACGGTGACTCTGGCGAGAGCACTTCTTCCGAACCTGAACCGGTTTAAGCTGGATACGGTAGCGAAGGCACTGGGTGTTTCCCTGGAGAACCATCACCGGGCCGTGGACGATGCGGAGGCAACTGCTGGAATTTTCCTGAAATTCGTGGAAATGTTAAAAAAACAGCACGATATGACGAATCTCGACCAGCTGGAGGAGTTCAGCCACGTGAGCGATGAGACGATCATGAAGATGCCGACGTACCATGTCATCATTCTCGCAAAGAATGACCTGGGACGCGTGAATCTGTATCGTCTTGTCTCATGGTCCCACCTTAAATATTTCTCGAGAAGACCGAGAATTCCGAAGAGCGTGCTGAACCAGTACAGGGAGGGCCTGATCATTGGATCAGCCTGCGAGGCGGGGGAGCTTTATCAGGCGATCCTGCGGGGCGTGCCGGATGCGGAGCTTGCGAAGATCGTGAAGTTCTACGATTATCTGGAGATCCAGCCTCTTGGAAACGACATGTTTATGCTGAGGGATGAGAAGAGCACGGTGAAAACAGTGGATGACCTGATGGACATCAACCGGAAGATCGTTTCCCTCGGCGAGCAGTTTAACAAGCCGGTGTGCGCGACCTGCGATGTGCATTTTATGGATCCGGATGACGCGATCTACCGGAAGATCCTGATGGCAGGAATGGGATTTAAGGATGCAGATGAACAGGCTCCGTTGTTCTTGCGGACAACGGAAGAGATGCTCTCAGAGTTTGAGTATCTGGGAAGTGACAAGTGTTATGAGGTCGTTGTCACGAATACGAGAATGATCGCGGACATGTGTGAGCCGATCGCGCCGGTGCGGCCGGATAAGTGTCCGCCGGTCATCGACAAGTCTGATGAGACGCTGCGAAACATCTGTTACAACCGCGCCCACGAGATGTACGGCGAGAATCTTCCGAAGATCGTTGTGGACCGTCTGGAGCGGGAGCTGCACTCCATTATCTCCAACGGATTCGCGGTTATGTACATCATTGCGCAGAAATTAGTATGGAAATCCAACGAGGACGGGTATCTGGTCGGATCACGAGGCTCGGTAGGTTCGTCCTTTGTCGCCACGATGTCCGGTATCACGGAGGTAAACCCGCTAAGTCCCCATTATTCTTGCCCGAACTGTCATTATTATGACTTTGATTCAGAGGAAGTGAAGAAGTACGGAGGTATGGCGGGATGTGACATGCCGGATAAGGTGTGTCCGGTCTGTGGACATCCGATGGTCAAGGACGGTTTTGATATTCCGTTCGAGACGTTCTTGGGATTCAAGGGAGATAAGGAGCCTGATATCGACTTAAACTTCTCCGGTGAATACCAGAGCCGTGCCCATGACTATACGGAGGTTATCTTCGGTAAAGGGCAGACGTTCCGTGCGGGGACCATCGGTACTCTGGCAGATAAGACGGCCTACGGCTATGTGAAGAATTACTTTGAGGAGCATGGGGAACGGAAGAGGAACTGTGAGATCAACCGGATCGTTCAGGGGTGTGTCGGCGTACGGCGTACAACGGGACAGCATCCGGGAGGTATCGTTGTTCTGCCGCTCGGCGAGATGATCTATTCGTTTACCCCGGTACAGCATCCGGCGAACGATATGACCACGAAGACGATCACGACCCATTTCGATTACCATTCCATCGACCACAACCTGTTGAAACTCGATATTCTCGGACACGATGATCCGACGATGATCCGTATGCTGCAGGATCTCACAGGACTCGATCCGGTCAAGGATATCCCGCTTGACTCCAGGGAGGTCATGAGCCTGTTCCAGAGTACGGATGCGCTGGGGATCAAGCCGGAGGATATCGGTGGCTGTAAGCTTGGAGCACTCGGCGTGCCGGAGTTTGGTACGGATTTCGCGATGCAGATGTTAATTGATACAAAGCCGAAGTACTTTTCAGACCTTGTGCGTATCGCCGGTCTTGCCCATGGTACGGATGTATGGTTGGGAAATGCCCAGACACTCATTCAGGAAGGAAAGGCGACGATCCAGACTGCGATCTGTACGCGTGATGATATCATGATCTATCTGATCCAGCAGGGGCTTGAGGAAGGTCTTGCGTTTACGATCATGGAGGCGGTCCGTAAGGGTAAGGGACTGAAGCCCGACTGGGAAGAGGAGATGACGAAGCATGGGGTGCCGGACTGGTATATCTGGTCGTGTAAGAAGATCAAATATATGTTCCCGAAGGCGCATGCGGCGGCGTATGTTATGATGGCCTGGCGTATCGCTTATTGTAAGGTGTTTTATCCGCTGGCGTATTATGCGGCTTTTTTCAGTATTCGTGCAAGTGCGTTTTCTTATGAGATCATGTGTTTAGGGCGTGAGAAGCTGGAGTATCATCTGGCGGATTATAAGAAGAGGGCGGATACGCTTTCGAAGAAGGAGCAGGATACGCTGAGGGATATGAGGATCGTGCAGGAGATGTATGCGCGGGGGTTTGATTTTCTGCCGCTGGATATTTATACGGCGAAGGCCAGACATTTTCAGGTTGTGGGAGACAAGTTGATGCCTTCCATTAACAGTATTGATGGTCTGGGAGAGAAGGCTGCGGACTCGATCGAGGAGGCGGCGAAGGATGGGAAGTTCCTGTCTAAAGAGGATTTCAGGAACAGGACGAAGGTCAGTAAGACGATCTGTGATCTGATGGAGGAACTGGGGATCCTGAAGGGACTTCCGGAGTCGAATCAGTTGTCGCTGTTTGATTTCTAAATTTCATAGTGGCTGGGGGGGACGCGCCGGTGAGACTCCGGGCGCGAACGCTTAGTGGGATTCCGGGAGGGTTCCTCTAAGCTCCCAGAAAAATGCTAAGGGCGGAGGTCCGGGGACACAACTCGCAACTTGCGTTGCTCAGATAAGTGTCCCCGGGCCTCCAACGCATTTTCCTGCGAGCCAAGAGGAAGCCAGCTCCCTCCACCCAGGCGGTCTGTGCCCGGAGTTTCACCGGCGCTGTGTGTTGGCGGGAGTGAGGGGGGAGGGGAAAGGGAAGGCTGTGGAGGGAGAAAAAGTGTTGGCGGAAGCCAGACGATGCGCGGGGCCCTTTGGGCGCCGCGGCATCGCGAGGTTGTTGTGGCGGTGTGAGGACGTTGAGGGATCGTGAGGATGTGGGCAGTGTGAGGACGTTGAGGGATTGTGAGGATGTGGGCAGTGTGAGGACGTTGGGGGATCGTGAAGCATCTGAGGTTTTTATTCCTCTTGGAGGAGGCTGTCCAGGTATTGCTGGGTGGTCATGAGTTCGGTGTGGAGAGGGGACAGGTAGGAAAGGATATTTTCGGCTTCTTTTCGTGAGGTCGCATTGAGCCCTGCTACGGCATCGGTGAGGTAGATGACTTTGCATCCGGCATCGATGGCGGAGAGGGCGGTGGAGAGTACGCAGCATTCTGCTACTACGCCGGAGATCACGACGCGGGAGGCGTGTTTTGCGAGTTCACGTACTTGCGGGATGACGAAGGAGGAGTAGACGCTTTTTGTGTATACAGGGTATTTTTTTGTGTAGGGCAGAAACTCGGACATCATTTCGTTGAGCCAGGGGTCTGCGTTTACGGCGGCGTTGACTTTGTTGTATTCTTTCCATACGCCTTCCGGGTGTTTTGTGGCGAGGTACTGGGTGAAGATCACCTGGGAAAGGGCGCGGCTGTTTAGAAGGCGGAGAATGGAGTCGGATGCTTTTTCGACTTCTTCGCAGGCCCATTCCTGACCTTTAGTGTAGACATTCTGCATGTCAATGACAAGTAATAAATCCTGATTTGTTTTTGCTGTTTGATCCATAAAGAGATTCCTCCTGATTCTTGGCGGCCTGGTGATAGAACCGTGTATCTAAAGTTTAGTATAGTTTTGATGAGGAGAATTTACAAGCGAAACGAATGTTACTTTATTAACAATCTTGCTTGAAATCAGGCGTTTTCATTGACTTTACACAAAATCAATGCTATCTTTATTTGGAATTGTTGTTAAATTGTAACTATTTGGGTTCAGTAGGTCTGCGCATTTACTGCGCTGACCGTAAGAAAACATAGGCGGGTAGGCAAAAATCCCATTGCCGCAGGCAATTTTTCATGGATTTTTGCTCGTGACTGTGAAGGTACTGAACAGTTACCTATTTGGAAGCTTTTGCGCTTGATGCGCCAACCGGATGGTTGCGGTGAAGCCACAATTTAGTATGTTCCGGAGGGAGGATATGTATGGGAAGGGAGCAGATGCTGCCGTCTTAGATTTTAGTGAGTCTAAGGGAGCGGAATCTGGCGCTTCTGGGAGGAATGGTCAGGAAAGACGTGAGAAGCTCCTGATAAACTGGTAAGGATGAAGATTAAGAAAAAAGAAAGGGTATATGAGGTATGAAGAATTTATTTAAAACAAAGTTTGATGCGGCAGTAATCGTGCTGATCCCAGCCTGCATCGGTATCAATTATCTTGGAAAGCTGTTTGCGAGTGTATTAAAACTTCCGTTATGGCTGGATTCTATCGGAACATGCATCGGTGGATGCCTTGGCGGTCCGATCATCGGCGCGATCTGTGGTGCGGCGAACAACCTGATCTATGGTTTTTCCGCGGGAGATAATATTACGCTTATCTATGCATTGACAAGCTTAGGTATTGGAGCGGCAGTTGGAATCATGGCCCGCCTTGGATTTATGAAATCATTCCCGAAGGCAATTCTTACAGCCTGTGCAGCCGGTCTTGCAGCGGTTGTGATCTCCACCCCGTTAAACGTATTATTCTGGGGCGGTACTACTGGAAATGTATGGGGTGACGCTGTGTTCGCAGCAACTCAGGCGGCTTCCATGCCGGTATTTCTGGGATCTCTGTTAGATGAAGTTGTTGTGGATGTTCCGGACAAACTGATCACTCTGATCGTTGTATTCTTTATTTTAAAGGGTCTTCCAAAGAAGCTTACAACGCTGTATGAGGCAAATTCCGAGATCGAGACTCTGGACTAATCAGATTTAGAAAAGGAAATGCAGCTGTTCTTCGGAGCAGCTGCCGGGAAACAAATATATGAAAAGTATCAGCCTGTTTGTAGATAACGGGACATATCTGACGAAGGTGCATCCCTTTACAAAATTGATGTATATCGCTGCCGCCATCAGTATTCCGCTGATCACTGGAAAGCTTTGGATGTTTGGTGTGTTTATCGCAGTCAGTCTCTGTGTTCTGGCCAGCGGAAAGATCCTGAAAAAGACGTTTCCGCTGATCGCTTTTTCTTTTACGATCCTTTTGACGATTTTCCTGATCCATGGATTGTTCAACCAGAGAAACGAGAATGTGCTGTTTCTGATCGGCGGGCTGAAATTTTACAGAGAGGGCACACTTTACGCCCTCCATATCGGTTTAAACATTCTGAACATGCTGCTGTCCTTTGCGGTGTTCGTCCTCTCTACCAAGCCGTCTGAGTTTGTGGATGAGCTGGAGAAACGTGGGTTTTCACCGCGTTTCGGTTACATCGTGACATCCGTGTTCCAGATCATCCCGCAGATGATGGGAACTATGAATACGATCATGGACGCGCAGCGCAGCCGCGGATTGGAGACAGAAGGAAATCTGCGGATCCGTGCTAAGGCATTCTTACCGCTGATCTCCCCGGTGGTCATGAGTTCCCTGATCAATACCAGAGAGCGGGCGATCGCTCTGGAGGTGCGTGGATTCGGCGCAGGAAAAAAGAAAACCTGGCTGGCAGATCGGAAACGTCACAAGGGAGACCGTGAGATCACGATCTTACTGGGACTCTGCATTCTGGCAGCTATTGCATGGAGGGTCGTCGTATGTCTGAGATAATTGTTGAAAATTTACGATACCGCTATCCCCACGCGAAGGAACTGGCGTTGGATGGTTTAAACTTTTCGATAGAAAAGGGTGAGTTTATCGGTGTTATCGGGGAAAACGGAGCAGGAAAAAGTACGCTGAGCCAGGCGATCATGGGACTTGTTCCGCAGTTCTACAAGGGAGCTTACGGCGGAAAAGTCATTGTGGACGGCATAGAGGCCGGAAAGACTCCGGTATCACAGCTCTGTGGTCATGTGGGTCTGGTGTTCCAGAATCCGTTTAACCAGCTGTCCGGAGCAAAGGACAATGTATATGAGGAAGTCGCTTTCGGAATGCAGAACCTGGGAATTCCGGCCGAAGAGATGAAGGAGCGGGTGGAGAACGCCCTGAAGCTCCTTGATATCTGGCAGTATCGCGATCGAAATCCGTTTGATCTGTCCGGAGGTCAGATGCAGCGTGTGGCGATCGCCAGCGTGCTGGTCATGCGGCCGGATGTCATGATCCTTGATGAACCGACTTCCCAGCTTGATCCGGAGGGAAGCGACGAGGTATTCCGGGCGGTTGAGACCCTGACGAATTCCGGTATCACGATCTTAATGATCGAGCAGAAGATCGAGAAACTGGCGGCTTACTGCGACCGCATTCTTCTTCTGCATGGTGGAAAGCAGATCGCGTTTGATACGCCGCAGAAGGTATTTTCCATGCCGGATCTTGCGGATTATGGGATTCAGGAACCGGCATTTACCCGGATCTGTAAGGCAGAACATGTGACTCTGCCGGATGGAACGTATCCGGTCACTGTGGAAGAGGCTGCCGGAGTGCTGAAAGAGAGACATGCGGGAAGAGCAGAGGCAAAAGGAGCTGCAAAGGCGGATAAAAAAAAGAATTCAGAAGTTTTAGGCGAGGAACAGTTCCTCATTAAGAATCTGGATTTTTCCTATCTTCCGGATGTGCCGGTCTTAAAGGCGTTGAACATGAGACTGGATAAGCGTCCGACGGCGATCATTGGCCAGAACGGAGCGGGAAAGACTACGTTGGTAAAGCTGTTGAAGGGACTGCTGAAGCCGGTATCCGGAAATATTTACTTCCGCGGCGAGGACATTTCTGGAAAAACGGTGGCGATGTTAGCTGGAAATGTTGGCTATGTGTTCCAGAATCCGGATGATCAGATCTTCAAATACAATGTGATGGACGAGATCATGTTTGGTCCGATGAATATCGGGATGGATCCGAAACGCGCGGAGGAAGAGGCAAAGCGGGCGCTGGAGCTGACAGGGTTGTCGGGTAAGGAGAAGGAAAATCCTTATGACCTTGAGTTATATGAGCGGAAGATGACTGCGATCGCTTCGGTTCTTGCCATGGACACGGATGTTTTGATTTTAGATGAGCCGACGATCGCCCAGGACTGGAAGGGACGCCAGATCATTGGCGGTATTATCCGCAGCCTGTCGGAGAGAGGAAAGCTTGTGATCGCGATCCTTCACGATATGGATTTTGTGGCGGAGAATTTTGAGCGCGTGATCATTATGGCTCATGGACAGGTGCTGGCGGATGGAACGGCCAGGGACGTGTTCATGCAGGATGAAGCGTTGAAAAAGGCAAGACTGCAGAAACCGTATATGATGCAGCTCGGTGAGGTACTGGGGTATGAGAGAGCGTATCTGACGGTGGATGAGATATTGAGAAATCAGGTGTCCTGATTAAAGTGAAAAAGATGTGCAGATCATTGGCCCGGGGAAGATTTGAGCCGATGGGGCACATCTTTTTTCTTTATGAGGCATGTGCCAGGAGTCTCATCGACGCTGGGTACTGAAGGGAGAGAAGGGATAGTTACAAAAATCATAAATATTTCGATCAGTTTACCATGTTGCTTTTGTTTTGTGATATACTGTTTTATATATTTTTTGGTCTCCGCTGCCGCTCTTCGTTCCACTACGGTCGGTTCAGAGCCAACGTCCACTGGACGTTGTGAACCGGTCGGCACAGAGCAGAGGTCCGCCGGATCTCTTGTGGTCTTCGCTTCGCTACGGTCGGTGCAAAGCGGACATCTACCGGATGTCCTGCACCCTTGTATTTGTCCTTATCAGAGTTTGTAAACACCGGTGGGTTGATATAGCACAAGGGAAACAATAAGGGAAATTCACTTTTTACATCTGAGTTTACGGTAGCGACAGGAGGAAAATTATCACCCTGATCGGGCAAGCGGTGAGTGAGACTGTGTGGGATAAAGAGGAGATCATCTACGCGGACCTCGACATGCAGAAGGTCCCGGCGAGCCGGATGGAGCATGATGTCTGTGGACATTACGCGAGACCGGACGTGTTGAAATTGAGTGTGGAGGATAAATAATGAAAGTATTGATGATCAATGGAAGCCCGCGGGCGAATGGAAATACATCGATCGCGTTGAATGAGATGAAGACGGTGTTTGAAAAAGAGGGAGTCGACGCGGAGATCGTGCAGGTCGGCAGTGAGGCGGTAAGAGGATGTATTGCCTGTAATCGATGCGCGGAGCTTGGGAAGTGTGTGTTCGACGATGTGGTGAATAAGCTGGCGGTGAAGCTTTCGGAGGCTGATGGACTGGTGGTCGCAAGCCCTGTTTATTATGCGTCCGCAAATGCGACCCTGATCGCGGTTCTGGACCGGCTGTTTTATAGTACATCCTTTGATAAGACAATGAAAGTCGGAGCGAGCGTTGTCTGTGCGAGACGCGGCGGATGTTCGGCGACTTTTGACGAGTTAAATAAGTATTTTACGATCAGCAACATGCCGATCGCATCTAGTCAGTACTGGAACGCCATCCACGGGCGCGGACCCGGAGAAGCAGTGGGGGATGCGGAAGGTATTCAGACGATGCGGGTTCTTGCGAGAAATATGACATTTCTCATGAAGAGCATTGAGCTTGGAAAAGAGAAGTATGGTCTTCCGGAGAAGGAAGAGGTCGTGCGGACGCATTTTATCAGATAGAGAAGAATGATATTGGAAGGAAATTATGCGATGAATCGGCAGAAACTGGTAAGTCAGATCAGAAGGTATGTGCCTTATAATGAGCAGGAAGAGGCGGATAAGGCTTTGATCCTAAACTGGATCGAGAAGAATGATGACGCGTTCCTTCGGGATAATGTGGTGGCGCACATGACGGCTTCGGCCTGGGTGGTGGATAAGGACAGGAGTAAAGTCCTTATGGTGTATCACAATATTTATCATTCCTGGTCATGGCTTGGCGGGCATGCGGATGGGGAGACAGATCTTCTGGCGGTTGCAATCCGGGAGGTGAAGGAAGAAGCAGGAATTTCCGATGTGCGGCCAGTGTCGGAGGAGATTTTTTCGCTGGAATCGCTCACCGTCGACGGACATGTGAAAAAAGGACGGTATGTGTCCAGTCACCTGCATCTGAATGTGACGTATCTCCTGGAGGCGGATTCTGAGGAACAGGTGTCTGTGAAGGCGGATGAGAACAGTGGGGTCGCTTGGTTTACGCCGGAGGAGGCGTTAAAGAAATCTACGGAGCCGTGGTTTGTGGAGCGGGTGTATGCGAAGCTTGTCGAGAAGACGATATCATTGTTGATGAACGAGTAGCAGACTGGTGTAAATCCGGTTTTGTTGCTCATTTTTTATTTCAGTCGAGAAGACTCCCACCTTTTTTAGAAAATGATTCGGTTCTATGCCCCGGATTGGTGTTTCTTTTTATCGACTAGTTATAGGTTTTCCCTATATGTAACCATAAAATAGAAAGATTATACAGAACTGCCGTCCGGTGGTAGATTATTATCAAATATCCTATGGAGATAGTAGGAATATGAACTTTCTATTTACAAGAGAAAACAAGACAGGAGTGAAAAGATATGGGGAGAGGAATTAATACACGATGTTTACACTTAGAGGAAACAGAAGGAAAAACAGATAATTACGGAGCACTGAGCTACCCGATCTATCAGACAGCGACTTACGCCCATGCAGGTGTCGGAAAAAGCACCGGATACGATTACAGCAGACTTCAGAATCCGACGAGAGAGCAGCTTGAGAAGGTGGTTGCAAGCCTGGAGGGCGGCATCGATGCTTTCGCCCTTTCGAGCGGAATGGCGGCGATCACACTGCTTATGGAAATCTTCAAGCCGGGTGACCATATTATCGCTGAGGCAGATCTCTACGGCGGAAGTGTCCGTCTGTTCGACAATGTCTCGAAAAAGAACGGATATGAGTTTACATACTTAAACTGTTCCAGGGATGACATCGAAGGTGCCATAAAGGAGAACACGAAGGCGGTCTACATTGAAACGCCGACGAACCCGATGATGAACGTATCTGATATTTCCAAGATCGCGGAGATCGCAAAAAGACACGGACTCTACCTGATCGTCGACAACACATTCCTGTCCCCATATTTTCAGAATCCGTTAAAACTCGGCACGGATATCGTGATCCACAGCGGAACGAAGTTCCTGGGCGGACACAACGATACCTTAGCCGGATTTATCGTGACAAACAACGAAGAAGTTCAGGAAAAACTTCGGTTTATCATAAAGACGACCGGAGCCGGGCTCGCACCGTTCGACTGCTGGCTGATCTTAAGAGGCATCAAGACTCTTGGAATCCGCATGGAGCGGTCCCAGGAGAATGCCATCAAGATCGCGAACTGGCTGAAGGAACAGCCGGTTGTAAAACATGTATATTATCCGGGACTTCAGGAACACCCGGGATATGAGATCATGAAAAAGCAGGCAAGAGGATTCGGCGCAATGCTGACCTTTGATGTGGACACAGAGGCACATGCGCTGCGGATCCTCGAGAGTGTCAGAATGATCAAATTTGCGGAGAGCCTCGGCGGCGTGGAGACACTGATCACCTACCCGACGACCCAGACCCATGCGGATGTGCCGGAGGAAGTACGGCTGAAAAATGGAATCACGCCGTGCACGCTCCGGGTATCTGTGGGAATCGAGGATATCGAGGACCTTCTCGCGGAGTTAACGGAAGTATTTAAGGGATTGAAATAGGATCAGAAACGCGAAAAGAGGAGAGGATTTCGGCATGGCAGAGAGAAATTTGAATTTTGATGAGATCGCCGAGCGGCGCGGAACAGACTGCTTGAAATATGATTTTGCAAAGAGGAGAGGAAAGCCGGCGGACGTCCTCCCGCTCTGGGTGGCAGACATGGATTTCAAGACATCTTCCTACGTGGAGGATGCGCTGATCGAGCGGGCAAAACATGGAATCTTCGGTTACAGTGATACCCAGGAAGTATATTTTAACGCGGTGGCAGGATGGATGGAACGGCATCATCACTGGAAGATCAAAGAGGACTGGCTGATCAAGACTCCGGGCGTGGTATTCGCCCTGGCAATGGCGGTAAAGGCGTTCACAAAGGCCGGTGACAGCATACTGATCCAGCAGCCGGTCTACTATCCATTTTCCGAGGTGATCCGGGACAATGACCGTGTGATCGTCAGCAATGACCTGATCCTGGGGGACGATAACCGGTATCATATCGACCTGGCTGATTTTGAAAAGCAGATCGTGGAACATGATGTGAAGCTGTTCCTTCTCTGCAATCCCCACAACCCGTCAGGAAGAGTGTTTACGAAGGAAGAACTGACTGCAATGGGAGATATCTGTGTGAAGCACGGCGTCACAGTGGTCAGCGATGAGATTCACAACGATTTTGTGTTTCGGGGTGAACATACGGTGTTTGCGTCCATCAAGAAGGAGTTCGAGGACATCTGCGTGGTCTGCACGTCTCCGAGCAAAACCTTCAACCTGGCCAGCATGATGATCTCGAATATATTTGTCCCGAATAAGGAGCTGAGACAAAAATTTCAGCATCAGGTCGATGCCGCGGGAATCAGCCAGCTGGGCGTACTGGGACTTGTGGCGACACAGACGGCGTATGAGAAGGGCGATGAATGGTATGAGAACATGCTCAAATATGTCTGGGAAAATATCGCCTACGTAAAGAAATATGTGAAGGACAACATGCCGGGAGTGAACGTCATTGACGGCGAGGGAACCTACCTCTTGTGGCTGGATTTCAGAGGGACCGGAATCGATGCCGATGAGCTGGACCGGCGGATCATCTACGACGCAAAGCTGTGGCTGGACAGCGGAAAGATCTTCGGAAAGACAGGAACCGGATTCCAGAGGATCAATGTGGCGGCACCGAGGAAGACGATTGAGGAGTGTATGAAAAGAATAGAAGGAATACTGAAATAGCGCATTTTTGGTCTCATAGGAAGACCGGGATCGCAGGATATGGATTGTGACAGGATAAAAAGTCTCTGGGACAGATTGGAAAATTTTTTGATCTGTTCCGGAGACTTTTTGCAGCTTCCTGCACGATGAATGGGAAGTTACGGAATCCTTACGAAACATGTACGATTTCATTAGAATCCTCCATTAAAAAGAACCGTATGCTATAATAAAATTGGCAGAAAACATGTGAATTCCAGAAAATATGGAATGTTCAGGCAGGAGAAGGATAGAAAGAAATTGGAAATGTAACAGGATGAAAAAAGTGTGAGTGGTAACAGATTTTCAGTGAGGAGGAATGCGGAATGAAGAGAGTGCTGATCGGTGGCTTTTTATCTTTGATCGGAAGTATCTGGGCGATGGCGGTGCTGTTTGTTGCGGGAAGTAATCTGACGTCCGGATGGACAACTCCACCGGGGAGATTTATGACTACGGTGGCGGAAATGGGGCTGTCGGAAGTGTTTGGCATGGCGATCCTTTTCGTTGTTCTGGGGATTGTGATCATGATGGTTGAGTTATTCCGGAGAGATAAGCAGTAGAGATGGTATTCCGTCGATGGTTATGATTTTTTGCGAGTATGTCGTTATCATGTTAATAAGGAGTGAGATTGGTATGAAAAAGAAAACGATGATCCTTTTAACTGCTGTGCTATGCGCATCAGTTGGTGCGCTGGTCATGTTTTTAAACAGACCCTATAAACCAGTATCATTTACTGTCGATGGAGATCAGTGGTCGGCGAAAACTGTTGATGGAGGTTCTCTACTGCTGGAACTTCATAATGATAACAAAAGCAGAGAATGGTCAATCGTGTCGGAACCAGAAACTTTTGTAAGCGATTATCATAACATTGCGGAAAATATTTCAGAATTTCATATAATTGCATTGGAGGATGGAAATGGTGAGATGGTATTTCAATGTGTAAAAGATGATGGCAGCGCGGACATGTATACGCTTGGACTTTCTATTTCACGTCATCAGAAAACCAATCTTCAAATTGATTCAATTACCTTCAAAATTTCCGGGTGTCTGAAACAGGGGATGGAAGAAAAATTGACAGAAACAGCGAAAGAACCGCGGAAAATCGGGAATGCGCAAGGAAATTTACAAGGAATGGCAATCTATTCTTCCTGCCCTTTTGTGCACGAAGACTCACAATGGGAACTTCAGATCTATGTGCAGGAAGATATGCTCATAGATGGAGAACTGACCATGGATGACAGCTGTCGATTTCTGATACAGGCAGTTTCCGGAGAGGATTCCTATGTATTTTTAGATGAAATGATCCAGTTAGGTATACCGGAGGCGGATATCTGGGAGGACGAACAGGAAAAAATGCATATAGTGCTTCGGGATGTACGGACTGCCAGATATAAAGTGTCTGATTTTGTTTTCAATCCGGAAGAAAAGAAATTTATCGGCAGTGATGTACTGGATGGAGAAGGAATCAATTACATTGGAACGACCGGCAAGTAAGAGAATTTACACCGGCATGATACCGCGAAAAAGATGGTATCAGAGGGAAGGCTTTACATCGTATAAAGCCGTTATGCAGCCATGACTTCCTAATCGCAGTCCATTTTTAAAGAAAAAATCTCAAATACGATT
The DNA here is from genome assembly GCF_003435125.1 of Clostridium sp. AM25-23AC. NCBI lineage: Bacteria > Bacillati > Bacillota > Clostridia > Eubacteriales > Clostridiaceae > Clostridium > Clostridium sp. AM25-23AC. The sequence goes on from NZ_QWGI01000002.1 coordinate 230,278, forward strand.
CTTGACATTTTTTGAATTCGTGCTATTATTTACGTATACCCCGTATTGGTATATGTAAATAGAAAGGAACGACAGATATGGAACAGTATACAGTGACAGGAATGAGCTGTGCTGCCTGCCAGACCCGCGTGGAGAAGGCAGTTTCAAAGGTGCCGGGCGTTACATCCTGCTCCGTGAGCCTGCTCACGAACTCCATGGGTGTTGAAGGTACAGCTTCCTCCTCAGAAATTATCGCGGCAGTTCAGGCTGCTGGTTACGGCGCGTCCGTAAAAGGAGTGGAAAAGGCAGACAGATCCGGAAACGGCACTCTCTATGATGAATCTGCCCTGGAAGACCATGAGACCCCGGTCTTAAAGAAACGACTCGTTTCTTCGATCGGTTTCCTTCTGGTTCTCATGTATTTTTCCATGGGACATATGATGTGGAACTGGCCGCTTCCGGCTTTCTTCAACGGAAATCATGTGGCGATGGGACTCTTACAACTCCTTCTTACCGTGATCATTATGGTGATCAACCAGAAATTCTTTATCAGTGGCTTTAAGGGTCTGCTCCACGGTTCTCCCAATATGGATACTCTGGTAGCACTGGGCTCCAGTGCCTCCTTTGCCTGGAGCACCTATGCCTTGTTTATGATGACAGATGCTCAGGTAAAAGGGAACGCGGATGCAGTCATGAGCTATATGCACGAGTTCTACTTTGAGTCCGCGGCGATGATCTTAACCCTTATCACCGTCGGGAAAATGCTGGAAGCGAGATCAAAGGGACGCACCACAGATGCCTTAAAAGGTTTAATGAAGCTGGCCCCGAAGACCGCTGTGATCGAAAAGGACGGCGTTGAGACTACAGTTCCGATCGCCCAGGTTAAAAAAGGCGATATTTTCGTGGTCCGTCCCGGTGAAAATATACCCGTGGATGGTATCGTCTTAGAGGGAAACAGCGCAGTAAATGAATCTGCCCTCACCGGGGAGAGCATTCCGGTGGATAAGGCGGCAGGTGATCCTGTCTCGGCTGCGACATTAAATCAGTCCGGCTTTATCCGCTGCGAGGCATCGAGAGTCGGAGAGGATACCACACTCTCCCAGATCATAAAAATGGTCAGCGATGCGGCGGCAACAAAAGCGCCCATCGCGAAGATAGCCGATAAGGTATCCGGCGTATTTGTACCTGCCGTGATCACGATCGCGATCATCACGACCATCGGCTGGCTCCTCGCAGGCGAGACCATGGCCTTCGCCTTAGCCCGAGGAATCTCCGTTCTCGTCATCAGCTGTCCGTGTGCTTTAGGACTTGCAACGCCGGTAGCCATTATGGTGGGAAACGGAATGGGAGCAAAGAACGGAATTCTCTTTAAGACAGCAGTTTCTCTGGAAGAAACGGGAAAAGTAGAGATCGTTGCCTTGGATAAGACAGGAACCATCACAAGCGGGGAACCCCGCGTGACAGATCTCGTTCCGGCAGAGGGAGTGAGCGAGTCAGAACTTCTTTCCATGGCATACGCTCTCGAGAAGAAGAGCGAGCATCCGTTGGCGAAGGCAGTCCTCTTAAAGGGTGAGGAAATGGGGCTTTCCGCAGCTGATGTGACAGATTTTGCGGCACTTCCCGGAAACGGACTTTCTGCGAAATTAAATGGAAATACGATCTACGGCGGAAACATGAAGTTTATCGGAACTCATGTGGCTGTTCCGGAAGATATGAAGAAGAAATCCGAAGCTCTCGCGGAGAGCGGAAAGACTCCGCTATTCTTTGCGGAGAATGAGAAGCTTGTGGGCATCATCGCTGTTGCGGATATGATCAAGGAAGACAGTCCACAGGCAATCCGGGAGCTCCAGAACATGGGAATCCATGTAGTCATGCTGACCGGTGATAATGAGCGCACTGCAAAGACGGTCGGAAAAGAGGCCGGCGTCGACGAGGTCATCGCCGGAGTCCTTCCGGACGGCAAGGAGAGCGTGATCCGAAAGCTGAAAGAAAAAGGCAAGGTTGCCATGGTCGGTGACGGGATCAACGATGCTCCGGCCCTCACAAGAGCCGATATGGGAATCGCCATCGGAGCCGGAACCGACGTCGCCATCGATGCAGCGGATGTGGTCCTCATGAAGAGCCGCTTATCCGATGTCCCGGCAGCGATCCGCTTAAGCCGTGCGACGCTTACGAATATCCACGAGAATCTGTTCTGGGCATTTTTCTACAATGTGATCGGGATCCCGCTTGCCATGGGACTCTGGATCCCCGTATTCGGCTGGAAACTGAATCCGATGTTTGGTGCCGCAGCCATGAGCTTATCCAGCTTCTGCGTTGTATCCAACGCCCTGCGCTTAAATTTCTTTGATATCCGGCGTTCCGACAGGGACAAAAAGATAAAAACAAAAATCCATAACAATAAAGAAAAGGAGAGTAACATGATGGAAAAGACATTAAAAGTTGAAGGTATGATGTGTCCGCACTGCGAGGCAACTGTAAAAAAAGCACTTGAGGCCATTGACGGCGTATCCGTTGCAGAGGCAGATCACGTAAAAGGAACCGCAACGGTGACACTCACAAAAGATGTTCCGACCGAAGTGCTTAAAAAAGCCATCGAGGATAAGGATTACAAGGTGATCGGTTGAGAGTTGACTGCAAAAAATGATTGAATATCAGCTGCCCCGGGATGAAAGATTCCCGGGGTGGCTTTCCTGCTATATAGGCAAATGCCTGTGAGGCAGATCAGAGAAGAAAACATGATATCGTAGGAACGTAAGATTGGGGAGGTTGTGCATGGAGAAAAAATCATGTTGCTGTGCCGGAGAAGCGGAGACAGTAAATATAAATATGGAGACAACAGGGGTAACAGGAGCAGAAGCAGCAGCAAATACGGTGACTGCCGAAACAGAAACACCGTCCGATGACGCTGTCTGTCACTGCCGCCACAAACATAGAACAGAAAAGGAAGAGAAAGATCTTCTGACCCGCTTAAACCGCATTGAGGGGCAGGTCCGTGGCATCAAAGCTATGGTTCAGGACGAACGCTACTGCCCGGATATCCTGGTTCAGGTATCTGCCGTCCAGTCTGCCTTAAACGGCTTCTGCAAAGTTCTCTTATCCAACCACATCAAAACCTGCGTGGTGGAAGATATCAAGAACGGAAACGAGGAGACCGCTGTAGCGGAACTCTGCGAGACGATCAAGAAGATGATGTAGAGATGGGAGGTAACAATGAAATTTGAAATATATAAAGTTTTACCCGGAATGTGTTATAATTACCGCAGTTGTATTGTATATAAAACATTTACTCTATCCTTATGATTTTCGTGAAAAATTCCCTTATGACGATCCGCCGCCGAAGTTTTTTGGCTCTTTCTCATTGGGGGAATTAGTACAATATATAATCCAGATATTAACGTTACCTATCATAGGATTTGCTATGATTCCTTTGCAATTTTTAGGGAAGGTAGTGGATGTAATACTGATAATTTTATTAGTTATGTGGTGGTTCATACCAACAGGACTCGCTAGAAAAATAGATGACTGGTAATGGAAAAGCGTCCCTGCTATAAAAGCAGAGGACGATTTTCTATTGCAGTAAGATATGTTTTAGAAAGAGCGAAAAACATTTGTGTAGATGGGATAAATTTTTTTCATCAGATGCGAAGGGCGCATTTTAAAAGGATTAATGGATATAATGTTAGATATAGGAAAAAGTGATCTTATATAGAACAATCGCAGGCATGGATTTTGATTTTCCAGCCTGCGATTATATCTCGTAAATCTATCCGATCGTGCGGTAAGTAAAGAATGCGAAGCCGAGGATACAGAGGGACGCGATGATCTCGCTGATGATCCGGATGATGGTATTTGGGGCGCCGTTGCCGGCGATCCGGTGGATGATCCGGATACTCACAGTGATCGCCACAAGAATGATCAGTGTGAAGTACGCAGTTCGCAACGGAATTACATTGAAAGCGCCGAGACCGGCAGCGATCAGCATGGCAATGGAAAGAAGGATTCTGATTGCTTTCATAAAAACGCCCCCTCTGGATATAAAATTACGGAAAATTTAAGTTGAACGCACATGAACTCTGATGTGTGAACACGGTCAGTACAGGCTGACAAATTCTTTTCAGGATCACAGCATATCTTCGCAGAGTGCTTCTCCCAGATGGAGATGATATTCCCGCTCGGAAAGGCTGTTATGATCCGGCGTTTAAAGAAGTGGGACCTCATGAGTGAGATAAGCAGATGCGATGAGTTCTCTTTCGGATATTATAACACTATTCTGTTTAAAAAGAAAACTTTTCTGTTAATTTCTTTTCAAAAATTTGATCCGTCAGGCATGTGTGACGGATTAAAAATGGGAAGAAGAGTAGAAAATGTAGATAATGTAGATAAAATGCAAAAAATAGAAAAAAATCAAAAAAAGCTGTTGACATTTCCGCAAATCTATATTATACTTACGTACGTAATCGAGACGAGGCGTGGCTCAGTTTGGTAGAGCGCTGCGTTCGGGACGCAGAGGTCGCAAGTTCGAATCTTGTCGCCTCGACTTACTTAAATACTAAGGCCTGTTGGTCAAGCGGTCAAGACGACGCCCTCTCACGGCGTAAACCCGGGTTCGATTCCCGGACAGGTCACTTGCTGTTGCGTTATGCAGCAGCATTTTTTAAAGGTGCTTCCGTGGCTCAGTTGGTAGAGCAACGCATTCGTAATGCGTAGGTCGCCGGTTCGAGTCCGGCCGGGAGCTTGCTGATGAAACCCTTGTGAATCAAGGGTTTTTTTGTTGTTCTGTGTGAAGATGAAAACTGTTTGGAATGGACGGCTTTTTGCGTTTTTATAAAAAGAACCCGAATCCATCTCTGGAGAAGTACCAGATAGATTCGGGTCTTTTTACTATTTTGTAAGTTTTTCCAACTCCTCATAAAATGCCGGATAAGAGATATCCACGCAGTCCGCATCAATGATCTCAGTCTCCCCGTCCGCAGCGAGGGCAGCTACGGCGAAGGTCATGGCGATGCGGTGATCCTTGTGACTGTCGACGACGGCACCGTGGAGCGGTTTTCCGCCGTGGATGATCATGCCGTCCTCAGTCTCCTCCACATCGGCGCCCATGGCGCGCAGGTTTTCGACCATGATGGCGATACGGTTGGATTCTTTGACTTTTAACTCAGCGGCATCGCGGATGACCGTGGTCCCCTCGGCGAAACATGCCATCATGGCGATGGTCGGAAGCTCGTCGATGAGAGTCGGGATGATATCGCCCTCGATGACACAGCCCCTTAAGGAACTTGTGCGGACCAGAAGGTCGGCTGTCGGCTCTGCGTTCTCGTGATCCTCGTTTAACAGGGTGAGATCAGCGCCCATAGCCTCACAGACCTTGATGAGTCCGGCTCTTGTCGGGTTGATGCCTACATTCTTAATAAGAACTTCGGAATTTGGCAGAATCAGGCCTGCTGCCACAAAATAGACGGAAGAGGAGATATCTCCCGGCACATCGATCCGGTTTCCAAAAAGCTCTGTTGCCGGCCAGATCGTAACGGTAGTTCCCTTTGATTCCAGCTCTGCGCCGAAAAACTTCAGCATCAGTTCCGTATGATTTCTGGAGACCTGTGGCTCCGTGATACTTGTGAGCCCGTCTGCGTAGAGTCCGGCCAACAGGATCGAAGATTTTACCTGGGCAGATGCGACTTTGGAAGTGTAATGGATCCCTGCAAGCGGTTTTCCGCAGATCCTGAGCGGCGCACAGTCATTTCCGCGGACACTCTTGATATCAGCTCCCATCATGGATAACGGCTCGATAATGCGCTTCATCGGACGTTTCTGGATGGATTCGTCACCTGTCAGCGTCACGTCGAAATTCTGCGGCGCGAGAATACCGGAGATGAGTCTTGTGGTGGTTCCGGAGTTGCCGCAGTCCAGGGTCTCGGCAGGGGCAGCCAGTCCGTGCATGCCCTTTCCGTGGACAGTGACAACACCATTCTTATTTTCGATATCGATTCCCATGCGGCGGAAACAGCCGATGGTGGAGAGGCAGTCAGCGCCCTCCAGAAAGTTATGGATCTCTGTAGTTCCCTTCGCAATGGATCCGAACATGACACTGCGGTGGGAGATGGACTTGTCGCCCGGGACCGTGATCTCGCCCCGGACGTGATCTGCTTTGCGTAATTTCATATAAATTTCCTCGTAGATTTATGTTTAATACGGACTGATAAAAAAGCTGGTGCATATTTTGACGCGGCAGTCTGTGTATAACAGGCAGTCATGCGGCACCGAAATATGCTGGATCATACCTGAATGAAACAGCAGGTCTTACTTTGTCAGAACATAGTTATGGCTTCTCAAAAGCTCCGCCGCCTCATTCTTCTTATCTTCCTTATAAAAAGAAATCCGGAGCGCCCCCTCACCTTCCTCACGGCTGTGATTGATACCTATATTCTTAACACTGATTCCCTTCGCGGCAAGGATCGCAGAGAGGACAGAAATAGATCCCGGCTCATCCAAAACATCCACACAGAAGGAGTAATCCCGCTCGATGGGACCCTGTCCGCGGTTCGGGAATGTGGAACGGTATTTGCCTGATTCCTCGAACATCTTGTAGATCGCGTCACCGTTATGGTTTTCCAGCGTGTCGCAAATGGATTCCAGGGAAGTGATATACCGCTTTAAGAGCACCAGAATATTTTCTGTGTTCGTCATGCAGATCTGCTCCCACATGACAGGGGAGGAGGAGGCGATACGTGTGATATCCTTAAAACCTCCCGCGGCCAGCCGCTTCATGATCTCATCCTTTGAATCGTTGTCATGGACAAGATTAACGAGGCTGGATGCCACAAGGTGCGGCAGATGGCTGATGGCCGCGACGGAAAAATCATGCTCATGGTAGTCGAGAACGATGGGAAGAGCACCGATACCCAGGGCAACCTGACGGATCCGGTCGATCTGCTCCGGTGTGGATTTTTTTGTAGGTGTAATAATGTAGTAGGCATTCTCCAGAAGATGGTCCGTAGAGCTCTCATAGCCGGTCTTTTCAGAACCCGCCATCGGATGGCCGCCGACAAACACATCCTCGTAACCCAGACGTTCCACCGCCTGATGGATGTCTGTCTTTGTGCTTCCGATATCAGTGATCAGCGCACCAGGTTTCAGAAACGGGCGTACCTTTTCGAGGTATACCGCGTTGTATTCTACAGGGGTGCAGAGAAAAATAACGTCACATGCGGAGAGTGTCTCATCGATCCCGTCAAGGATCATGTCGATGGTCCCGTCCGCTTTTGCCTGCTCAAGCTTTGAGCGGGTCCGCATGTACGCCATGATTGTAATATCTTTATTTGCACGTCGAAGGCCTCTGGCGATGGATCCGCCGATCAGACCAAGGCCGATAAAACCAAATGTAGAATCAGACATTGTACAGCTCCTCCTTTGTCCCTTCGATTTTATAACACAGGGATATGAATGTCAACAAGAAAAATCAATACTTTAAAGTGATAAATCAAACGTTGCCAGGATCTGCAAATCTGTGGGTGTGCGTCGCATGTCTGCCTACAAAACAGAGAAAAGAGAAGAAGAAAGATCTGTGTCTGCCGAAAAAATTTACAAAAATAGAATGCGGATGTCAATTTTTGATAGATTTTCGTTTGAAACACCCATATTTTCCACCACAATCGAAAAATGACAGAAAATATTTTGTGCAATTTCGATATTTAGCTTGAAAAATTCGAAAAGTTTTGGTAAAATATGACCATAGGCAATAAGCAGTATAGCCAAAACATCTGAACTCCGTAATTTGCGGAAGTCTTTTGAAAAATGGCAAAAAAACATATACGGGAGGGATTCATATGGATATTTATGGAACAAAACAGATCCGAAATGTTGTACTTTTAGGCCACGGCGGCGCCGGTAAGACGACGGTAGCCGAGGCACTGGCTTATCTGACCGGCGTTACAAAGAGAATGGGCAAAGTTGCTGACGGCAATACGATCAGTGACTACGACAAAGAAGAGATTAAGAGACAGTTCTCGATCTCCACTACGATGGTTCCGATCGAGTACGAAGGTGCCGAGGGAAAGATCAAGATCAACCTTCTTGACACTCCGGGCTATTTCGACTTCGTAGGCGAGGTGGAAGAGGCAGTCAGCGCCGCTGACGCAGCGATCATCGTCGTAAACTGTAAGGCAGGAATTGAAGTTGGTACAGAAAAAGCATGGGATCTGTGTGAAGAATATAAACTCCCGAGAATCATATTTGTAACAAACATGGATGATGACCACGCGTCCTTCCGTGAACTGATCTTAAAACTTGAGAAGAAGTTCGGAAGAAAGATCGCTCCGTTCCAGGTACCGATCCGTGAGAACGAGAAGTTCGTCGGCTTCGTAAACGCAGTTAAGATGCAGGGCCGCCGCTTCACAAACCTGTCCGACTATGAGGACTGCGAGATCCCGGAGTACACAAAGAAGAACCTCGGAATTATCCGCGACGCCCTGATCGAAGCTGTTGCCGAGACAAGCGAAGAGTACATGGAGCGTTACTTCTCCGGCGAAGAGTTTACACAGGATGAGATTTACACCGCAGTACAGACCCACGTATGCGACGGTTCTATTGTTCCGGTCATGATGGGTTCCGGCATCAATTGCCAGGGCTTCAACGCATTATTAAATGCTATCGACCGCTACTTCCCGTCACCGGATAAGGGCGAGTGTGTCGGCGTTGACGTATCAAATGGCGAGCACTTTACCGCAAAATACAACGATGAGGTTTCCCTCTCCGCAAGAGTATTCAAGACCATCGTTGACCCGTTTATCGGAAAATATTCCTTGATGAAGGTCTGCACCGGCACATTAAAACCGGACAGCACTCTCTACAATGTAAATAAGGACGCAGAAGAGAAGATCGCGAAAGTCTATGTATTAAGAGGTAAGGACGTGATCGAGGTTCCGGAGCTGAAGGCCGGCGATATCGGTGCCGTCGCGAAGCTCTCCGTGACACAGACAGGCGATACGATCGCTTTAAGATCTGCTCCGATCGTATACCACAAACCGAAGATCTCCACCCCGTATACATATATGCGCTTTGCCGCAAAGACAAAGGGCGACGAGGACAAGATCTCCAGCGCACTCGCAAGAATGATGGAAGAGGACCTGACACTCCGCGTTGTGAACGATACCGAGAACCGCCAGAGCTTACTCTACGGAATCGGCGATCAGCAGCTTGAAGTTACCGTCAGCAAGCTTCTCGGCCGTTATAAAGTCGATGTGGAACTCTCCAAACCGAAATTCGCGTTCCGCGAGACGATCCGCAAGAAAGTGGAGGCTCCTGGCCGTTATAAGAAACAGTCCGGTGGACATGGACAGTTTGGTGACGTTAAGATGTCCTTCGAGCCGTCCGGCGATCTCGAGACACCTTATATCTTTGAAGAAAAAGTATTCGGCGGCGCAGTTCCGAAGAACTACTTCCCGGCAGTTGAAAAGGGCGTACAGGAATGCTGTACAAAGGGTCCGTTAGCCGGTTATCCGGTAGTCGGCATCAAGGCAACGCTCCTCGATGGCTCCTACCATCCGGTTGACTCCTCCGAGATGGCCTTCAAGATGGCTGCAACCCTGGCCTTCAAGAAGGGCTTTATGGATGCTAACCCGGTTCTCTTAGAGCCGATTGCTTCCGTAAAAGTCGTTGTTCCGGATAAGTTTACCGGAGATGTTATGGGTGACTTAAACAGAAGAAGAGGACGTGTTCTCGGAATGAATTCTCTCCATGGTGGAAAGCAGGAGATCGTTGCTGATGTTCCGATGTCCGAGATGTTCGGCTACAACACAGACCTCCGCTCCATGACCGGCGGTATCGGCGTATTCTCCTACGAATTCAGCCGCTATGAGCAGGCTCCTGGCGATGTTCAGAAGAAGGAAGTGGAAGCGAGAACGGCAGGCGGAGAAGTAGAGGCGTAAGCTTTGAAGATCCTCGTGAAAACTGAATAAAAGATGACTGCAGGGATCAGCTGTATGGCTGGTCCCTGTTTTTGCCGAAATTCTGCCATAGTTTTCCTCTGACTTCCATCTGGACAGAAAGAGAGAAAAATGGTATAGTTATAAACTGGTAAGCTTTAAATCAGCCGGATAAAAAACAAACTGCAAATCGGATAAAATTTTGCTCTATGACAAAATACTCCGGCAAAAAATGAGGAATTAGAATGAGAAAATGGTTTTTGATTATGGCCACAGCGGTGGTACTTTGTTCCGCCTGCGGCAAGAAAGACGCTTCAGTGAACGATGTGACTCAGGCGGCACAGGCAAGTTCGACGGAAGCGGAGAATCTCTATAAGGAAGGATCCCAGTACGTCGGGGAAGAGGATTACGAGAGTGCCATCGAATCCCTTTTAAAATGTATTGAACTGGATCCGGATTACAGCAAAGCCTATATCCAGCTTTCCAAAGCCTATATTGGAAATGAAGAGTACGATGAAGCTATGACGATCCTGCAGCAGGGATATGAGAAGACAAAGGATACGTCTCTGGAAAAAGAACAGGATAACTGTGTCCGCACGATCTGCCAGGTCCTGACAGACAACGAGGATTACGAGACAGCGATCCCATGGCTTTTAAAACTTCAGGAACTCGATGGTGTCACCGTGGAGAATTCCCTGCAGCTTGCGGAAGCATATTCCATGATGGATGATTATGAAAATGCAGTGTCAGTTCTTCAGAAAGCAGATCAGAATGATGCAAGTATTAAAAATGCCCTGCTGGAGGCAAGAGTTGCCTACGGACAGTACTGCTACGATGAAGGAAAGAACGATCAGGCGATCGAGACTTTAAAGGCTGTGATCAATGAGGCGCCAGACCGGATCGATGCATACTCCATGCTGATCAGCGCATATGTAGATGCAGGAAAAGTAAAAGAGGCGGAGAGTATCGTGCAGGGTGGTCTTGAGCGGTTCGTAAACCAGAATTCCACGGTGACAGATGACCAGCTTGATGAATTTTTAAATTCCGCATCTTCCTATTATCTGGAACTCGAGGATGTGGATGCCTGCCTGAGATTCTGGGAGAAGGCAGTTTCCATGAGACCTGGAAATAAAAGTTATAAAGAAGAACTGGACAGCTACCGTTCCTCCGCTGCAGACGAGTCCTACGCGAAGGCAGATGAACTTCTGGAAGCAGGGGACGTGGAAGGCGCTTCCAAGTATTATAAGCGTGCCTTTGCGCTGGCTCCGTCAAACTATGACGCGGGAGTGATCAGCGGAGGCGACTATACATACTGCCTGAACAAAGATGGTTCCTGGAGACTTGGCTGGTATACAGATGAGACTGGCGGCTCCTACTACTTCAATCCGGCAGCGGGACGTCTCTACGCCAGTGCGGTGACGGGATACCAGCAGCTTGACGGTGCGGTATACTATTTTGAGGATGACGGCAGAATGCTGGTGGATGATACGACTCCAGATGGCCGTTATGCGGATGTGGATGGAAAACTTTTAGACCACAATCCATATGAGGATGAGACCGCTGAAGAGGATGAGACGGATGCTGCCGAGGATGAGACTGAGGCAGATACAGAAGAGAAGACGACAGGAAGCTCTGAGAAGGAATCTACGGCGGCTTCTGTGAAAGAGACAACAGCAGCAGTTAAGGAAACGGTGGAGACCACAAAGGCAAATCCGCAGCCGACGCAGGCAGCAGCCGTGAATTCAGGAAACCTGAAACTGAATGCGGACACTCTTCAGGAAGCTCATGACAATGGCGGAACAACAACCTACGAGAAGACAGATCTCTTCGACGGATCCACAGGAAAGCTGACCATGGGAGATGTCTATAACTGCCTTGCCAAGTACGGAAAGACCGAATGGGTATCCCAGAAACTTCCGTATGAGCTGAAGGTCGGAAACTTAAAGGTATGGATCCTGCCTGGCGATAACTGGAATACAACAGGACTCGTCATTAAAGACGCGTCCCAGTATTTTGAGGTATTAAAGAAGAAGGCGCTTCCGGATAATGTACAGTTTGCGATCGAATTCGATTTCACCGCGACAGATAAGCTTGACATCAATAAAGTGAGACGTGTGAACGGAAACTAAGATGCTGTAAGAAATAAAAACGGGAATTCCTGCAGAAATGTTGGAATTTCCGTTTTTTTTAATGGGATTCTGCACCTGAAATGTGTAGAATCTGAAAAAACGCCGCCTGGAATCCATAATGGAAAGCCGGGCGGCGTAAATATTCTCTGAGATTTAAAATTAAAGAAGACCCTCGTTGTACTTTCTGATAAGTTTCTGGATCTTGTCTGTCGGGGACAGGGAGTTTCCGATGGAAACGTCGTGGTTTAAGGAGTTGATGATGGCAGCAATGTACTTGCTCATATCAGCTTCCACATACCATTCCTTTGTAAAGAGTTCCGGGGAACGGTAGTTTAAGTTTGTTGTGACAACGCTGTCGATGTAGCCCTTCTGGTAGAACTCATCGAATTTCTCGAAGCCTGCGGTGAAGAGACCGAAGGTGCAGCATACAACGACCTTCTCGGCCTTGCGCTCCTTTAACTCTTTTGCAGTATCAAGCATGCTCTCGCCGGAGGCGATCATATCGTCAACGACGATCACAGTCTTTCCTTCAACGGAGCTTCCGAGGAACTCGTGGGCAACGATCGGGTTTCTTCCGTTGATGACCTTGGAGTAATCTCTTCTCTTGTAGAACATACCCATATCAACGCCGAGGTTGTTGGCGAGATATACGGCACGGCTCATAGCACCCTCATCCGGGCTGATGACCATTAAGTGGTCTTTATCGATCTTTAAGGTATTGTCATGTTTAAACAGTGCTTTTACGAACTGGTAGGTCGGCATGAAATTGTCGAGACCGGATAACGGGATCGCATTCTGTACACGCGGGTCGTGTGCATCAAATGTGATGATGTTGGACACGCCCATGCTTACTAACTCTTCAAGCGCCATTGCGCAGTCTAAAGACTCTCTGTGAGTACGCTTATGCTGACGGCTCTCGTAAAGGAACGGCATGATAACGTTGATACGGTGTGCGGTGGATGCCGTAGCGCCGATGATTCTCTTAAGATCCTGGTAGTGGTCATCCGGGGACATGTGGTTTACATATCCGGACATCTTGTAGGTGAGAGAGTGGTTTGTCACATCGACCATGCAGAAAATATCAGTTCCGCGAACAGATTCATTTACGATTCCCTTTGCTTCACCGCTTCCGAAACGCGGGCATGCGCAGTCGAGAAGGTAGGAGTCAACATCGTAGCCGCGGTACTGTAAATTGCCCTGACGGCGAATTAATTCTTCCGTATCGTTGCGGCGGAAGTTTACGATGTGGTCATTGACTTTCTGCGCAAGATCACGGCAGCTCTCAAGTGCAGCGATCTTAAGCGGTGCGAGCGGCAGACGGTCGTTGAAAACGTACTGATTAGACATGTCAGATAATCCTCCGATTTTTTGTGTTGCGGTCCGGCCTCTGCGGTCGGACTGTCAGATCATATTTTTGCCTGGATCTCCTTATTTATACGGGAACCTGCAGGCATTCCACGCCGAGTATACCATTTTCAGACATTTTTCGTCAATAGTTTCCCATGAAAATTCGAAGGAAAAAAGAATATCGTTCCTTTACAAATCGGAGGAAGATTGGTATGATTAAGTTTAGAACCATGCAGGAAGGATAAAAGAAGTGAAATATCAGGGACATAAAATTATGGCAGTTACCCCCGGATCCATCGCGGAAGAGCTGGAACTGGAACCGGGAGATGTGCTGCTTACCATAGACGGGGAAGAGCTGGAAGATATCTTTGACTACGACTATATGACGGATGCCGAGAGCTTCGTGATGGTCGTGCGGAAGGCAAACGGAGAAGAGTGGGAACTTGAGATCGAGAGCGGCGGTGAGGACCTGGGACTTACCTTTGAAAACGGACTTATGAGTGACTATAAGTCCTGCTCCAATAAGTGCATCTTCTGCTTTATCGACCAGATGCCGCCGGGAATGCGTGAGACGCTCTACTTTAAGGACGACGACTCCAGACTTTCGTTCCTTCAGGGAAACTACATCACCCTGACAAATATGAAGGATAAAGATATCGAGCGGATCATCCGCTTCCACCTGGCCCCGATTAATATCTCCGTGCAGACTATGAACCCGGAGCTACGCTGTAAGATGCTCCACAACCGGTTTGCGGGGGAGGCGTTAAAGAAGATCGACCGTCTTTACGAGGCGGGAACGGAGATGAACGGACAGATCGTTCTATGCCGGGGCGTCAATGACGGAAATGAGCTGGCGTACACCATCGAACAGCTCTCAAAGTACGCGCCGGTGATGCAGAGCGTGTCGGTGGTTCCGGTCGGTCTCTCGAAGTATCGTGAGGGTCTTTACCCGCTGGAACCGTTTACAAAGGAAGATGCCTGCGAGGTGATCGATCTCATCGAAAAATGGCAGAAGATCAACTACGAGCGCCACAGGATCCACTTTATCCATGCAAGTGATGAGTGGTATATCCTGGCGGAGCGCGAGATGCCGGAGAAAGGAAGATACGACGGATATATCCAGCTGGAGAATGGCGTCGGTATGCTGCGGCTGCTGCATGAGGAAGTCATGGATGCCCTGGATGAGAAGACGGACGATGGAAAAGAGGAAGAACTCTCAATCGCCACAGGACGTCTGCCGTATCCGTATCTGGACACGCTTGTAAAGGAGATCATGAAAGTCTATCCGGGACGAAAGGTCCATATCTACCCGATCCGGAATGATTTCTTCGGCGAAAAGATCACGGTGGCGGGACTGATCACAGGACAGGATCTGATCGCCCAGTTAAAGGATAAGCCTTTAGGCGACAGGCTGATCCTTCCGGCCGTTATGTTTAAGAGCGGCGAGGAGATTTTCCTGGATGATATCACAAAGACCCAGGCGGAAGATGCTTTACAGATTCCGATAAATATAGTAAAATCAAGCGGATATGACCTTGTGGACGCGATCCTTGACCCGGAGGCGGCGAGAGAACAGACTGCGGAACACGGGGCATATGAGCTTACAATGAAAGATGCCGGTCTCACAGAGGACGGGGAAGTTATCCCTGATTGGGACGGCGAAGTATAGAAATGAGGAAGATATATGAGTAAACCAGTAGTGGCGATCGTCGGCAGACCGAATGTGGGAAAATCCACACTCTTCAACGTCCTTGCCGGCAGCACGATCTCGATCGTAAAAGACACTCCGGGTGTGACAAGAGACCGTATCTATGCGGACTGCACCTGGTTAAACAACAACTTTACCTTAATCGATACAGGCGGAATCGAGCCGGATTCCAAGGATATCATTCTTGCGCAGATGCGTGAGCAGGCTCAGATCGCCATCGATACCGCGGACGTCATCATCTTTATCGTGGATGTGCGCCAGGGTCTCGTCGACGCGGACTCCAAGGTTGCGGACATGTTAAGAAAGTCCAAGAAACCGGTCGTTCTTGCGGTCAATAAGGTGGACAGCATGGCGAAGTTCGGAAACGATGTATACGAATTCTATAACCTGGGAATCGGAGACCCGGTCCCGGTATCCGCGGCTTCAAGACTTGGCCTTGGCGAGCTTCTCGATGAGGTAGTCAAGTATTTCCGTGAGGACCAGTATGACGACAGCGAGGATGACCGTCCGAGAATCGCCATCGTGGGAAAACCGAACGTCGGAAAATCCTCTATTATCAATAAGCTTCTCGGTGAAAACCGTGTGATCGTATCCAACATCGCCGGAACCACAAGAGACGCTGTCGATACAGAGATCGTGCGAAACGGCACTGAATATATCTTTATCGATACTGCGGGCTTAAGAAGAAAGAGCAAGATCAAAGAGGATATCGAGCGCTACAGTATTATCCGTACTGTGACAGCGGTGGAGCGCGCTGATGTGGTCCTCATGGTCATCGATGCCGTTGAGGGAATCACTGAGCAGGACGCAAAGATCGCCGGTATCGCCCATGACCGCGGAAAAGGCGTGATCGTCGTTGTCAACAAGTGGGATGCCATCGAGAAGAACGACAAGACGATCTATGAGTACACAAGAAAATTAAAAGAGACCCTGTCCTACATGCCGTATGCGGAATATATCTTCGTGTCCGCCCTGACCGGACAGAGAATGGAAAAGCTCTTCGAGCTCATCGATATGGTCCGCGAGAACCAGACGCTCCGCGTGGCTACCGGTGTATTGAACGAGATTGTGACAGAAGCTGTCGCTATGCAGCAGCCGCCGTCCGACAAGGGCAAACGCTTAAAGATCTACTATGTGACCCAGGTTGCGGTAAAACCGCCGACCTTTGTTATCTTCGTAAACGATAAGGAGTTAATGCATTTCTCCTACACGAGATACTTAGAGAACAAGATCCGTGAGGCCTTCGGTTTTCGCGGAACATCCTTAAAATTCATCATCCGCGAGAGGAAGGAGAAGGATTAAGCGATGGGCAGAGTGATTTGTCTTGTTATGGGTTATGTGTTTGGATTATTCCAGACAGGATATCTTTACGGTAAGATGAACCATATCGATATCAGAAACTACGGAAGCGGAAACTCCGGAACGACAAATGCGCTCCGGGTCATGGGAAAAAAAGCGGGGCTCATCGTGTTCGCGGGAGATTTTTTAAAGACGGTGTTCGCCTGTCTTGCGGCGCGGATCATCTTTAAGGGAAGCCCGGACACAGACCTCTATGTGCTCTACGCAGGTCTCGGCGTTGTCCTCGGTCATAATTTCCCGTGTTATTTAAACTTCAAGGGAGGAAAGGGAATTGCCTCCATGGCGGGTATCCTCGTGTCCATGGACTGGCGCGTGACGCTTGTCTGTGCAGCACTGTTCCTTGGAGCTGTCATCATTACAAGATATGTCTCCCTTGGTTCTATTCTGGTGGTGATCTCATTCTTTATCCAGATACTGGTCTACGGGGCGCATGGAACATTTACCGTCTCTGCGGATCATCTCATGGAGTTTTATGCCGTTGCCTTCGTCCTGATGGCGATGGCGATCTGGAGACACAAGACGAACATAAAAAGACTTTTATCCGGCACAGAGAACAAGCTCTGGGGTGGAAAGAAAAACTGAATAAGCGCTTAAGCACGAAAATATCAGTCGGTACAGGGCAGTGAGATTAAAGAGAAAAGGAGTTCCTGAACATGGAAAAAATTGGTATTATCGGTTCCGGTACATGGGGAACCGCGATTGCGGTGCTGTTAAGAAACAATGGACATGAGGTCACACTGTGGTCCGCGATCCCGGCGGAGATCGAGGAGATGGCAAAGACCAGGACTCACAAGAATCTTCCGGGAGTGACGTTGCCGGAGGGAATCATCTATACCGCTGACCTTGAGGAAGCGATGAAGGATAAGAACCTTCTCGTGATGGCGGTTCCGTCCGTATTTGTCCGCAGCACGGCGCAGAAGATGAAGCCGTTCTGTAAAGAGGGACAGCTCATTGTGGATGTGGCAAAGGGAATCGAGGAGAATACTCTCGATACAATGACCCAGATCATAAAGGAAGAACTTCCGATGGCGGAAACAGCTGTTCTTTCCGGACCGAGCCACGCGGAGGAGGTAAGCCGCGGACTTCCGACGCTCTGCGTTGCGGGATCCCGCAAGAAGAACGTTGCAGAGTACGTCCAGTCCACATTTATCAGCCCGGTGTTCCGTGTATACACGAGCCCTGATGTGCTGGGGATCGAGACAGGCGCCGCGTTAAAGAATGTCGTTGCCCTGGCAGCGGGAATCGCTGACGGTCTGGGCTACGGGGACAACGCAAAGGCAGCCCTCATCACCCGTGGTATGGCGGAGATCGCGAGACTTGGTGTCGCTATGGGCGGAAAATACCAGACATATACCGGACTTTCCGGAATCGGCGATCTGATCGTGACATGCGCCAGCATGCACAGTAGAAACCGCCGCGCTGGTATCCTCATCGGAAAAGGATACACGATGGAAGAAGCAATGAAGGAAGTCCAGATGGTGGTAGAAGGCGTTTACTCAGCGAAGGCTGCGAGATCCCTCGCAAAGAAATACAATGTTTCCATGCCGATCGTTGAGGAGGTAAACCAGGTCCTGTTTGAAGGAAAACCTGCAAAAGAGGCGGTGGCTGACCTGATGCTCCGCGATAAGCGCATCGAGCACAGCGATCTTCCGTGGGAATAGAAGTCAGAACAAGCCTTGCAGCAGCCTGTATTTTTCCGTACTGCGGCGTAAGAAAAGGCTCTGCCGGTATAAAATGTCCCCCTCGCGCATACACTGCAACAGTATATGCGAGGGGGTATTTTTATGGATCATTTCCATGTATACAAGGATATCGAGGCGAGGACGGGCGGAGAGATCTATGTGGGTGTTGTGGGACCTGTGCGCACTGGAAAATCCACATTTATCAAGCGGTTTATGGAGCTTCTTGTGCTCCCGAACCTCCCGGACGGACAGAAAAAGGCCCAGACCAGGGATGAGCTTCCCCAGAGTGCTGCGGGGAAGACGATCATGACCACGGAGCCGAAGTTTATCCCGAAGGAGGCGGCGGAGCTGGAGCTTGCGGAGGGGATCCGGGCGAAGGTGCGGCTCATCGACTGTGTGGGTTTTATGGTGGAAGGTGCTGCGGGACATACGGAAAACGGGGAGGAACGTCTCGTGAAGACGCCCTGGTACGATTATGAGATCCCGTTCACCCAGGCGGCGGAAATTGGGACGAGAAAGGTGATCCGGGACCATTCCACCATCGGGATCGTTGTGGCCTGCGATGGCAGCTTCGGGGAACTCTCCAGGGATGATTTTAAGGAGGCGGAGGAGCAGACGATCTCGGAGTTGAAGGAGATCGGAAAACCGTTCCTGATCCTGTTAAACTCTACAAGACCCTATGCGGCGGAGACGAAAGCCCTGGCGTTAAAGATGGAAAACCAGTACGGGGTCCCGGTACGTGCGGCAAACTGTGAACAGCTAAAGCGAGAAGACATCGAGGAGATATTGGGCACCGTGCTCCTGGAGTTCCCGGTGACAGAGCTCGACTTTGAGATCCCGAAATGGGTGGAGATCCTGCCGGATGATCATGCGTTAAAGGCAGGTTTGATCATGGAGGCGGGAAAACTCCTGAAGACATCCGTCCAGATGAAGGACGTGCCGAAGGAGACGGCGCCGGAAACAGATCAGGCGGTGAAAAAGCTGATCGCGGATGAGCTGGATCTTGCGAGCGGCCGGGTGACGATCCGGGTCCTGGTGGATGAGGCGGCGTACTTTGAGGTCCTGAGCGACATTTCCGGCCTGACGGTGCGGGATGAGTACAGCCTGTTTAAGATTTTAAAGGAATCTGCTGAGATGAAGGAAGAGTATGAGAAGGTGAGAAACGCCCTGGCGGAGGTGCGCCAGAAGGGCTACGGAATCGTCCTGCCGGATAAGACGGAGATCTCCTTAGATGAGCCGGAGCTGATCCGTCATGGCAGCAAGTACGGTGTGAAGATCCATGCCCAGGCACCCTCCATCAATCTCATAAAGGCCAGGATCGAGACGGAGATCGCGCCGATCGTTGGGAACGAGCAGCAGGCGAAGGACTTGATCGCGTACATAAAGGACGGGGAAGCGACGGAGGAAGGTGTCTGGGATACGAATATCTTCGGAAAGTCCGTGGAACAGATCGTTGAGGACGGCATGCAGGCGAAGATCTCCCAGATGACGGAGGACTGTCAGATGAAACTTCAGGATACGCTGCAGAAAATTATTAATGACAGTAATGGCGGAATGATTTGCATAATTATCTGAAATTTGCTATAATAGATGCAAATAATACAGCTGATTTGCAAAAATGAAGATTTTCATCGAATTTTGCAAAACGATGCTGAAATTACAGTATTTGCGGCAGAAACCTGAAGGATAAAATCCGCGGTGAACGTGAAAAGGGTTGCGGACACTGCCCGGTTGGGAAAAATGGATATTTCTGTATATCGACCACAGGAATAGGATGTTTGCATGAGTTTCCAGATTTCGCCGCGAAAGGAGGAGTTCCATGAAACTGACATTTATCGGTGCAGATCATGAAGTGACTGGAAGCTGTCATTATCTGAATGCGGCGGGAAAGAACATTCTTGTTGATTACGGTATGGAACAGGGCGGAAACGTCTATGAGAACGCGGAGCTTCCGATCCCGTTCTCCGATGTGGACTACATCTTTATCACCCACGCCCACATCGATCACACAGGCCTGCTTCCACTGATCTATGCGAAGGGCTTTAAGGGGCAGATATTCGCCACACAGGCCACCTGCGATCTCTGCAACATTATGTTGAAAGACAGTGCCCACATCCAGGAAATGGAGGCTGAGTGGAAGAACAGAAAGGCAAGACGTGCCGGAAACCCGGAGGTCCAGGCGCTCTACACGGTAAACGACGCGGAAGGCGTTTTAAAGCATTTCGTGCCATGCCATTATGGTGATATCCTGACGATCTGCGACGGATTGAAAGTACGGTTTACGGATGTGGGACACCTGCTTGGATCCGCATCCATTGAAGTCTGGATCGATGAGGACGGCGTACAGAAGAAGATTGTTTTCTCTGGTGATATCGGGAACAAGAACAAACCTCTGATCAAGGATCCGCAGTACACGGATGAGGCCGACTATGTGGTAATGGAGTGTACCTACGGTGACCGTTCCCACGACCGGACCCACGAGCATATCGAGGAGTTCGCGAAGATCATCCAGAGGACCCTGGACCGTCACGGAAACGTTGTGATCCCGGCCTTTGCAGTGGGCAGGACCCAGGAGATCCTCTACTTTATCCGTAAGATCAAGGAAGAGGGCCTTGTCACCGGACATGACGGATTCCCGGTCTATGTGGACAGCCCGCTGGCCGTCGAGGCGACCCATGTGTTCAATAAGAACATTTCCGAGTGCTTTGACGAGGAGGCGATGGATCTTGTGAACAGGGGAATCAACCCGATCGCATTCCCGGGATTAAATCTTTCCGTCAGCAGCGACGATTCCAAGGCGATCAACTTCGACTCCGAGCCGAAGGTCATTATCTCCGCGGCGGGTATGTGTGATGCCGGACGAATCCGCCACCACTTAAAACATAATCTCTGGAGACAGGAGTGTACGATCGTGTTCGCCGGATACCAGGCTGTCGGAACTCTGGGAAGGAGCCTCATTGAGGGGGCGGAAGTCGTAAAACTATTCGGTGAGACCATCGATGTAGAAGCGGAGATCGTGTGCCTGGACGGACTTTCCGGTCATGCGGACAGGGAAGGACTTCTCACCTGGATCAACGCCTTTAAGAAGAAACCGGACCGTGTGTTTATGGTACACGGAGACGATCTCGTATGCACGAAGTTCGCGAACCTCCTGCGCTCGGACTACGATCTTGTGGCGGACGCACCGTTCTCGGGATCAGAGTTTGACCTTGCCGCGGGTGCGTGGCTCAAACAGACCGTCGGTATTCCAATCCAGAAGGAGACAGCGAGACAGAAGGAGAATAAGTCCATCTTTGCTCTTCTTGTGGCTGCAGGCGAGCGCCTGATGCGGATCATCCAGAAGAACCGCGACTGCGCGAACAAGGATATCAAGAAATTTACGGCAGAGGTCAACGCGCTCTGCGAGAAGTGGGATCTGTAACTGCGGCTTGAGCCGTCTGAATTCCGGAATCATATAAAATAAGACATCTGAGAGGAATTACAAAATAGACATGAAAGTAACACTTTATACGGACGGAGCGGCCCGCGGAAATCCAGACGGGCCGGGCGGATACGGAGCGGTGCTCCAGTTTATTGATAAAAATGGGACTCTCCACGAAAAGGAATTGTCCGCGGGATATGTGCGGACAACCAATAACCGGATGGAACTTATGGCAGCGATCGTGGGACTTGAAGCGTTAAACCGGTCCTGTGAGGTAGACCTTTATTCCGATTCGAAATATCTCGTGGACGCTTTCAACCAGAAATGGATCGACGGCTGGGTTAAGCATAACTGGGTCCGCCCTAAGACGGGACCGGTAAAAAATTCGGACCTCTGGAAACGGCTGCTCGTCGCGATGAACCCGCATAAAGTGACGTTCCACTGGGTCAAGGGCCATGACGGTCATCCCGGAAACGAGCGCTGTGACCGCCTGGCCACCAGCGCTGCGGATGGTGGGGATCTGTTGGTGGATACGGGGCTTAGTAACTAAAAAGGCAGCTACGCTGTTTTTTACAAAAGTCTTACAATGTATTACTAATTTGCGTTTTTTGTTCACAAAGATCTCACGATATGGTATCTTTTTAGTAGAACAAAAGTTACCTGAAAAATCGAGAGGGCACATATGAGCAGACGCAGAATATGGTTGATAATTATTGGAATCCTGATGGCCGGGGTATCCGCCACATGGGAAATGGAAAAATTTGTTTCTTCCCATGGGGTGAATACCGCGGCTGTCGTCGGTTTCGAGGCGGATGCCATGCAGCCGGATGCGGGAAATTCCGGGAATCCCTATATGACAGAGAATCGGATGAAGGTTGCAGAAAATACCCCGGCAGCCCAGAATGCGCCAGCTCCGGCGTGCGGCCCTGCCGATAATGGGATCGCCCTGTATCACGCGGATGCAAAAGCCAGCCGGGGACCGGAAGATGGGGGAGAAGCTTCTGATACTGAAACAAGGATGAAAGAATCTGCGACGAAAGAAAACGCAGCGGCAGAAGCTCCCGATGCGGAGGTCAGCGACCTGTCACTGGCGGATAATGATCAGCTGGCGGTGAGCGGAGGCGCAGACGAGGCGGCAGGGATACCGGTGGAAGAGACGGTCAAGTCCCCGCTGGAACCGGACAGCACAGCATCGGAAAATGCAGGGGAAGCAAAACTTGTGATCGAATACACACGTTCTGATCTGGAGGAGCGTCTTGAGGCGGTTAGAACTGAGGCGGAAAAGTACCAGGATGATCAGACGATGAGTCAGACCTCCCGGTATGCGACGGCGGAATATGTGAGAAATCTCTGGGACCGCGAGCTGAACCTGATCTATTCAAGCATCCATAAAGAGATGGACGAGAGTGCAGCGGAAGCGCTCCGCCGGGAAGAAGTGGAGTGGATTCGAAAGCGCGACCTGGCGGCGGATAAAGCCAGTGCGAAGTCAAACAGCACACCATCCCAGAGCATCGAGTATGTCCGCACATCAGCGAGCGTGACGATGGACCGATGCTATGAACTGCTGGAAAATTATGGGGATTACCTGGAGCCTGAGAAAAATTAAAAGACGACACATCGGCACATTTGAATCACTAAAAAATTCAGATGCGCCGGTTTCACTTATGAAGAAGTGACAGAAAAGCCGTTTGACGGCAGAAAAGGTCCACCAGAATGCCACGGAACAGAAAAAACATCTTGCCAACAGAACGAGAAACGATTATAGTATAGGTTATGAGAATCTGCGCAGAAGACCGGCGCACTGGCTTTATGGGCAGATCCCGAAAAAATAATATAAATAGAAACTGTACAAATGTGTCATTTTAAACACAGGCGTCTGAATTTTAGACAGCCGGAGAAGGAGGCGTTTTTATGTCCGCATTTTTCGCATCATGTATTTCAACAGCTTTAGAGGCTGTGATTCTGGCCGCAGTTGCCCTGGCGGGTATCGTTCTGGGTAAGAAATTCAGAGATAAAAAAAGTACACAACAGTAACCAGGAGGCAGTACCATGCAGAAATATGGTGTAAACGAACTGAGGAGAATGTTCCTTGAATTCTTCGAGAGCAAGGAACATCTTGCGATGAAGAGTTTCTCCCTCGTTCCGCACAACGATAACAGCTTACTTTTGATCAACTCCGGTATGGCACCGTTAAAGCCATACTTCACAGGCCAGGAGATCCCACCGAGGCGCAGAGTCACCACATGCCAGAAATGTATCCGTACCGGCGATATCGAAAATATCGGTAAGACAGCCCGCCACGGCACATTCTTCGAAATGTTGGGAAACTTCTCCTTCGGCGATTACTTCAAGACAGAAGCGATCCACTGGGCATGGGAGTTCCTGACCGAATGCGTAGGAATCCCGGCAGACCGTCTCTATCCGTCCGTTTACCTTGACGATGATGAGGCTTTCCGCATCTGGAACGAGGAGATCGGAATCCCGAAAGAGAGAATCTACCGTTTTGGCAAAGAAGACAACTTCTGGGAGCATGGCGCAGGTCCGTGCGGCCCGTGCTCTGAGATCTACTATGACCGCGGAGAGAAGTATGGTACAGGCCCGGAGGACGTTATGGGTGGCGAGGGAGACCGTTTCATGGAAGTATGGAATGTCGTATTCTCCCAGTTCAACAATGACGGACACGGAAATTACACCGATCTGATCCAGAAGAACATCGATACAGGTATGGGACTCGAGAGACTGGCTGTTGTCTGCCAGGATGTGGCATCCCTTTTCGATGTAGATACAAACCGTGCCCTGATGGACGAGGTAGGCGCTCTTGCACACTGCAGATACGAGGAGGACGACAAGAAGGACGTTTCTCTCCGTATTATCGCTGACCACGTAAAGAGCTGCACATTTATGGCATCTGACGGAATCATGCCGTCCAACGAGGGCAGAGGTTATGTATTCCGCAGACTTTTAAGAAGAGCAGCACGTCACGGACGTATCCTCGGCATCGAGGGAAGCTTCATGACAAAGCTTGCACAGGTCGTTATTGATCTCTCCAAGGACGGTTATCCGGAGTTAGAGGAGAAGAAAGATATGATCCTCCGCGTGATCGACCAGGAGGAAGAGCGTTTTGCCAACACCATCGACAAAGGCCTTGAGATCCTTGCTGATCTTGAAAAAGATATGGAAGCAAAGGGAACAAAGGTCCTTGCCGGTGAGGATGCGTTCAAGCTCTACGATACTTACGGATTCCCGATCGACTTAACAAAGGAGATCCTCGACGATAAGGGACTCACTGTCGATGAAGAAGGTTTCCACAAAGCAATGCAGGTTCAGAGAGAGACTGCAAGAAGTGCCAGAAAGACCACAAACTACATGGGACGCGACGATATCTATCAGAAACTCGACGCATCCTTAACATCCGCTTTCACAGGATATGACAAGCTTGAGGATGAGTCCAAGGTGACAGCCCTCGTAAGACTTACCGCTGATGAAGAAGGCGAGGATGAGATCGCAGATGCGGTGACAGACGGTGAGAAAGCGTGCGTTATCACCTCTGAGACTCCATTCTACGGAACCATGGGCGGTCAGGTCGGCGACCGCGGCGTGATCGAGAGTGCGAACGGCAAGTTCGAGGTAGAAGATACGATCCACCTTCAGGGCGGAAAGATCGGTCATATCGGACATATGGTAAGCGGTATGTTCCAGACAGGTGAGACAGTAACTCTTAAGGTAAATGAGGAGAACCGTTCCCTGATCGGAAGAAACCACAGTGCGACCCACCTTCTCCACAAGGCATTAAGAACCGTACTCGGCACACATGTTGAGCAGGCTGGTTCCCTTGTGACAAGAGACAGACTTCGTTTCGACTTCACTCACTTCTCTGCAATGAGCCAGGATGAGATCAAGGAAGTTGAGAATATTGTAAATAAAGAGATCCGCGCGGCACTTCCGGTTGTTACAGATGTTATGAGTCTGGAGGACGCAAAGAAGACAGGCGCGATGGCGCTCTTCGGAGAGAAATACGGCGATAAGGTCCGTGTCGTAAGAATGGGAGACTTCTCCACAGAGCTCTGCGGCGGTACCCACGTTAAGAATACCTCCGAGATCAGCTGCTTCAAGATCCTTTCCGAGGCTGGTGTAGCAGCAGGTGTAAGACGTATCGAGGCACTCACCTCCGATGGCCTGATCCATCACTATGAGAATGTAGAGCAGGAGCTTCACGCGGCAGCAGCTGCAGCGAAGTCCACTCCGGCTGATTTAAAGACAAAGATCGAGTCCATGATGGAGGAGATCAAGACACTCCACTCCGAGAACGAGAAGTTAAAGAGCAAGCTTGCCAAAGAGGCAATGGGCGATGTAATGGATCAGGTTCAGGAAGTGAAGGGCGTGAAAGTCCTCGCAGTCCGCGCAGACGGCGTTGACATGAACGGCTTAAGAAACTTAGGCGACCAGTTAAAGGAGAAGATCGGAGAAGGCGTTGTTGTGATCGCATCCGTTCTTGACGGCAAGGTAAATCTTATGGCTGCTGTGACAGACGAAGCCCAGAAGAAGGGCGCTCACGCAGGTAACCTCATCAAGGCCATCGCAGGTCTTGTAGGTGGCGGCGGCGGCGGACGTCCGAACATGGCGCAGGCCGGCGGTAAGAATCCGGAAGGCGTTGCGGACGCACTCATAAAGGTTGCGGAAGTCGTTTCTGAGCAGGTAAAATAAGTTAAGAATTAAGGCTGTTTCAAGCCTTTTTGATGCCGGGCTGTGCAAGGTTGCCCGGCATCAAAAATAAATTTGAAAAAAATGCATTTTTCTAGTAAAAATAGGTTGACGAATGTGTAATTTATGATATAATCATACCAGTGCTAAAAAATACCCAAACAGTTGTATTATGCACAATTACACAACTGGAGGGAGGTTAGGTGTGAGCTATGTCAAACGTAATCGTTAAAGATAACGAAAGTCTGGACAGCGCTTTACGCAGATTCAAAAGAAACTGCGCAAAGGCAGGTATTCAGCAGGAGATTCGTAAAAGAGAGCATTATGAGAAGCCGAGCGTAAGACGTAAAAAGAAGTCTGAAGCGGCAAGAAAGCGCAAGTACAACTAATAAGCGTACAGGGGCTGTTCCTTTAGGGATGGCTCCTTTTTCTTTTGCCTGATATGGATACTCGCAGTGGATAAAAATTCAGTTGCCGGATGCAGGTATGAGTATTATACTATTAGAAAACAAATATAAAATATAATGATTGTTTTCTTGCGGTCAGCGCAGCAGGTGTGCAGACCTGCTGCGCAGTTACAAGCAAACTATACAATTCGGAGGAAGAAAAATCATGGAGAAGAAAATTGAAAGTCTGATCAAAGAACACAAGATCATCGCAATTTTAAGAGGTGTGCCGTCCGAGAAGATCGTTGATGTTGCAAAGGCATTATATGATGGCGGAATCCGCCTTTTAGAGATCACTTTTAACCAGAAATCCGAGACAAAGCTCATTGATACACCGAACGCTATCCGCGCAGTCCGCGAGGTGCTGGGGGACAAGATGGTGATCGGAGCCGGAACCGTGATGTCTGTGGAGGAAGTTCGTGCGGCGAAAGAGGCAGGCGCATCCTTCGCACTTGCTCCGAATGTGGACGAGACTGTAATTAAAGAGACTGTAGCATGCGGTCTTGAGTCAATTCCGGGCGCTATGACTCCGTCTGAAATCGCTGACGCTTACCGTTACGGCGCATCTGTTGTAAAACTTTTCCCGGCAGGAAACCTTGGTCTTTCTTACTGTAAGGCTGTCATGGCACCAATCAACAACGTTCCGATGATCGCAGTTGGCGGTGTGGATGACAAGAACCTTCCAGACTTCTTAAAAGCTGGCTTTATCGGTCTTGGAATCGGTTCCAGCCTTACAAACAAGAAGATGATCGAAGAGGGCAGATACGATGAGTTGAAGGCCTTGGCTGAGGTTTATGTAAAAGCAGCAGAGAACTAAAACAACAGGAGAGCAGTCATAAAATGAAAAACTATACGATCACGATCGACACAGGAACAACGAATACCCGTGTGTACCTGTTTAATGAGAAATATGAGGCAGTGGCATCCGCAAAATCCGAGATCGGTGTCCGCATCACCGCTATCGACGGTAATAATAACCGCTTAAAGGCAGCAATCAAGGGCTGTCTTGAGGATGTCTTAAAGCAGGCTGATATTACATATGACGATGTAAAGCAGGTCGCTGCGTCCGGAATGATCACCTCCAACGTGGGACTCACAGAGATCCCTCACGTGGTTGCCCCGGCATCTGCAGAGGACCTTGCGAAGGCGGCAAAGAGTGTTCTTATCGAGGATGTATGCCCGCTCCCGATCCTCTTTATCCCGGGAGTGAAAAACCGCGACGGAAAGCTGGATCTTACGACCTTCGAGTCGATGGATATGATGCGCGGCGAGGAGGTTGAGACCGTTGCTGTGATCGAGAGCCTTCCAAAGGGACAACCGTATCTTCTCGTTCTTCCTGGTTCCCACACGAAGTTTGTCTCCGTGGACCGCGACGGAAAGATCACTGGCTGCCTCACAACGATCACGGGAGAGCTCCTCTCCGTTATCACAAACGATACCCTGATCGCGGATGCGGTTGGACATTCCTTCGCTTCTGAGGAGACTTATGCGAAAGAGTATGTTCTCGCGGGATACGAGACTGCCAGGAAGACGGGAATCGGCCGCGCATGTTTCTCTGCAAGGATCTTAAATACCTTCGCGGAGCCGGATAAGACGAAGATCGCAAGCTATGTTCTCGGCGCTGTCTTACAGAACGATATGGAGGCCGTAAAGAACAGCAGCGCGTTAAAATGCGATGCTGATACAACGGTTGTGATCTACGGGAAGAATCCCCTGAGAGAAGCTCTCATGGACCTCTTCGCTAAGGAGAATTTCTTCAGGCATGTGACGGAATTCGTCCCGAAGGACTCCGTTCCTACATCTGCCAAAGGAGCCCTGCATATTGTATCTCTGACAGAAAAAAATAAGTAAAATTACGAAAACTCAGACAGAATTCACATCAATTTTATTGATCTATCACACAACTTAACACGTTCTAAGCGCCTGACAGCTTGACGGCAAGGGCTGGTTTTCCTAAAATAGATATGTATAAAGAATCTCTAAACTTTCTGAAAAAAATGGGAAGAGATTCAGAAGAAAATATCTAAAAAGGAGAGACTTGTTATGAAAAAACGAGTATTAAGCCTGGCCCTCGCCGCAGTAATGGCGGCATCCCTCACCGCATGCAGCGGTAATTCCACCACAACAGAGACAACGGCAGCTGCCGAGGAGACGAAAGCTGCTGAAAATGCAAATACAGAGAGCAAAGAGGCTGACGGTTCCGGCGTGGATGTATCCGACTGGAAGAATAAGACGGTTACATGTATCGTTCCTTACGATGCAGGCGGCGGTACCGATACAGTTATGCGTGCTTTAGCAGACGCAGCGAAGGGCTCCTTCAAGAATATTTCCGTTGAAAACCGTTCCGGCGGCGGCGGAGCGACAGGCATGCTCGCGGGTGCCAATGCCACGGCAGACGGAACTACCGTTACCATGATCACGGTAGAGCTCGCGACACTTGAGGCTATGGGGACAAACGCAGGACTTACATATTCCATGTTCAAGCCGATCATGATGGTAAACAGCGCATGCTCTGCCATCACGGTAAACGCAAAGGACGACCGTTTCAACACCATTGAGGATTTCATCAACTACGCGAAGGAGAACGAGGTCTCCATGGGCAATTCCGGTAACGGCGCGATCTGGCATCTTGCTGCGGCAGGCCTTGCAAAGGAGACAGGGGCGAAGTTCAAGCATGTCGCTTACGACGGAGCAGCAGGTGCGATCACAGACCTTCTCGGTGAGCATATCGATGCGGTAGCGGTTTCCTACGCAGAGGTTGCAAACTATGTTGAATCCGGAGATTTAAAGGTCCTTGCAGTTATGAATGATAAGCGTCTCGACGCGATCCCGGATGTTCCGACATGTAAAGAAGCCGGTTACAATGTAGTTCTCGGTACATGGAGAGGCCTCGGCGTTCCTGCAAGCACACCGGATTACGTCGTAGAGCAGCTTTACCAAATCTTCTCTGACGCGGCACAGTCCGACGCGTTCGTTGATTTCATGAACAAGTCTAACAATGTGATCGATATCATGGATGGACCGAGCTTCGAGGACAGGATCATTGCTGACCTTGACACTTACAAGGCTCTTGTAACCGATCTCGGATTAAAGATTCAGTAAATATCAAAAGGGAGCCGCGGTATCAGCCGTGGTTCCCATCTGGAGGCTCTGCCGGAGGAAACAATTTCCGGGTACGGCAGAAAACGATATTATGAAGAATCGAGGTCTCAGCTATGAGAAAAGGAAATATTATTGCGGGCATTGTCTGCGCGGCAGTTGCCCTCTATGTCATCGTGACATGTCTCGGTTATCCGAGGGCGGAAGCTTACGGTACAGGTGTTCCGGGTCCGGGACTCTGGCCGGGCATCATCGCGGCGCTTCTCCTCATCTGCTCGGTCGGTCTGATCGCCGGAACCCTGATGATGAAAAAAGAAGATCTCCCGGAGCTTCCGATGTGGACACCGGGAACAAAGCGTGTGTACATTTCCATGGCGATCCTGCTGGTTTACATGTTGGTGTTGTCCACGGTTGGATTCATCATCCCGTCTGTGATCATGCTGTTTGCGTTCTGCCAGTGGTTCCACAGAGGGGCCGTCTGGAAAAATGCGGTGATCTCCATCGCGGTGATCCTTGTGATCTACTATGTATTCAAAAATTTCCTGAACGTGCCGATCGATTTCGGTATGTTCAGCATATAGGAGGGCTGAGATATGAGTTTCTTTCTTGAAGTTGTACAGTCAGCGTTCAGCCCGATGGTCTTATTCTACATGTTCGCGGGCGTTGCGGCGGGTATCTGCATCGGAGCACTTCCGGGACTGACCGCAACAATGGGTGTAGCGCTTCTTCTTCCGCTTACCTTTGGTATGGATGCTACATCCGGTATCTTAATGTTGCTTGGGATTTATGTCGGCGCGATCTACGGTGGATCTATCTCTGCGATCCTCCTTCATACGCCTGGTACACCGGCATCCGCGGCCACAGCTATTGACGGATATCAGTTCTCCAAACGCGGTGAGGCGGGACGCGCCCTCGGTATTGCGACACTTTCCAGCTATATCGGCGGTGTTGTGAGCTGTCTCTGCTTATGGCTCATCAGCCCGCAGCTCGCAAAGCTTGCGTTAAAGTTCAGCTCCGCTGAGTTCTTCTTACTTGCGGTATTCGGCCTTTGTATCATCGCGAATATCTCCGGCGAGAACATGGCAAAGGGCCTGATCTGCGGGTTCTTAGGAATCTTAACAGCTACCGTCGGTATCGATAGCGTAACAAGCTATATCCGTTTCACAGACAATGCGAACCTTCTCTCCGGTATCCAGTACATTCCGGTCATGATCGGTCTCTTCGCGATGAGCCAGGCCTTCGAGACCATCGAGGATATCTACAGCACCGACGAGATCGATGCGACGGTGACAAGACTTCTCCCGACAAAAGAAGATATGAAGACCATGTTCCGGGTCGCTCCGGTTACCGGTCTCATCGGAACCATCATCGGTATCATCCCCGGTGCAGGTGCCGATATCGGATCCTTCGTTGGATACAACACCGCCCGCGGCATGTCCAAACATCCGGAACTGTTCGGAAAAGGAAGCCCGGAGGCCGTAGCTGCTTCTGAGGGCGGCAACAACGGTGTAACCGGTGGTGCCATGATCCCGATGCTGACACTCGGTGTTCCGGGTGATGCTGTAGCAGCTATCATGATCGGCGCGTTAACGATCCAGGGTCTTACCCCGGGACCGATGCTCTTTAAGACCAACAAGGTTCTCGTTTACACGATCTTCCTTGGAATGTTCGTGGCAAACACCATCATGGTGCTCCTCGGATTCTCCTGTATCCGCCTTTTCACAAAGGTACTCAGCGTTCCGAAGACGATCCTCACACCGGTCATCTTCATCCTCTGCGTAGTGGGAAGCTATGCGATGAGGAGCAACTTCTACGATGTGGGAACGATGTTGATTGCAGGCGTGATCGGCTGGCTCATGGGTAAAGTAAAGATCCCGACAAGCCCGGCGATTCTCGGCCTGATCTTAGGCCCGATGGCTGAGAAGAACTTCCGCACCGCGCTCTTAAAGTCCAGCGGGAATGTGGGTGTATTCTTTAATACTCCGATCTGCTGGTTCTTCCTGGCCCTGATCGCGGTCACCCTGTTTGGCGCGGTCCGCGGACAAATAAAGAAAAAAGCGGAATAACCGTTAAGAAAAAATGTATAAAAATTCAGGGCACCCTGACCGGGTTTGAAATTAATGTCCAACGGTCAGGGCGCCTTTTTTGGTAAAAAGCTACAAAAATCATGAAAAACCGTATGGAATTGAAAGTATCTTTTGTGAAGACTTTCCATAAAACCATTGACAAGTTGTTCACAAACGTCTACAATATGTCGTGTAAAAATTTCATAAAGAAACCTAAAAAATCGTTAAGAAAGTATTAGGAAAGAGAAAAGGAGTAGTTTTATGAGAAAAAGAGTAGTATCGCTCGCAATGGCAGCAGCTATGGCTCTCTCCCTGACAGCTTGCGGAAGCAGCTCCAGCAAAACAGAGACAACTGCAGCAGCGACAGAGGCAGCAAAAACAGAGACAACTGCAGCAGCTGAGGGGGCAGCAACAGAGGCAGCAGCTTCTGGCGTTGACACATCCGCATGGAAGGATAAAACAGTTACATGTATCGTTCCTTACGATGCAGGCGGCGGTACCGATACAGTTATGCGTGCTTTAGCAGACGCAGCGAAGGGTTCCTTCAAAAACATCTCCGTAGAGAACCGTTCCGGCGGCGGCGGAGCAACCGGTATGCTCGCTGGCGCAAACGCTAAGGCTGATGGCACAACCGTTACCATGATCACAGTAGAGCTTGCAACTCTTGAGGCTATGGGAACAAACGCTGGTCTTACATATTCCATGTTCAAACCGATCATGATGGTAAACAGCGCATGTGCAGCGATCACAGTAAACGCAAAAGATGACCGTTTCAACACGATCGAAGACTTCATCAACTACGCAAAAGAGAACGAGGTTTCCATGGGTAACTCCGGTAACGGCGCGATCTGGCACCTTGCAGCAGCAGGTCTTGCAAAAGAGACAGGCGCTCAGTTCAAACACGTTGCTTACGATGGAGCAGCAGGTGCGATCACAGACCTTCTTGGTGAGCATATTGACGCAGTAGCAGTTTCCTACGCTGAGGTTGCTAACTACTGTTGTGGTCAAGCTTTTTTGTAACACTTGTGGCTAAAAAA
>NZ_QWGI01000020.1:0-68411 GCF_003435125.1 Clostridium sp. AM25-23AC
ACCTTACTTAGGTTATTTTACAGAAAAAGTTTCATAGGCTCAACGAATCAGAATATATTCAACAAAAACGTCATTCTTTTTTAAATCGTTATTATAATGGTAAAATAACAGCTATGATATCCTCTTATCTCGAAGATGATGCATTACCTACAACAGAAATAGAGGAACTCCGTTCCATTCTCACAAAAATGTCACAAAAAGGAGGAAAGTAATATGAGTGATTTTATGATACGCTTTCTCATTTGTAATTTATGGATTAGCTGTATCATTGGAATCCTTTTAGTAGTTAAAAAATTATTCAAAAAAATTTTAACTAGCCGTATGCAATATAATTTATGGTTCTTATTATTTATATTGTTGTTAATCCCTTTTGTACCATCAAAGCCAACAAAATTTTTTTCCATATTTGCGTTATTTAGTAACATTCCACAATCAGAATTACCAAATAATGATATTGTATCACATACAACCAATGAAACAATTTTTGAAAATAATATGAATTGGATGAATGACTTTACACTTTCTATCACTCAAGATACATCATCAATATTTGGATTGATTTTAGGAGCTGTTTGGATTATAGGTGTACTAACAATGATTATTTTGGTTACAAAATCAGTTTTACGCTTACATATGTTAAAAAAATCCGCTCTATCTTTGCAAAATGTTGAAGTACGAAAAATTTATTATAGTTGTTTAGATGAGATGAATTTAAAAAAGGATATCCCCATTTACAGTACTGCTTTTTTAAAATCTCCCATCATCGTTGGTATTTGGAAACCATGCATTTATTTGCCGATACATTTGATTTCTGATTATAATACTTCTGATTTACGATATATGTTGCTACACGAGTTACAACATTACAAATATAGGGATAATATTACTAACTATTTTATGATTCTTATTAGAATTATTTATTGGTTTAATCCTATTGTATTGGTTGCGCTAAAAGAAATGTGTCATGATAGGGAAATTGCTTGTGATAGTTCTGTATTAAAAATGCTTGAATATAAGGACTATATTAACTATGGAAATACATTGATTAATTTTGCTGAAAAAATTTCTACCACTCCATTTCCATTTGTAGCTGGACTTGGCGGAAATATGAAGCAAATTAAACGCCGTATTCTTAACATTGCTTCTTATGAAAATCCTACCTATTGGAAACGAATAAAAGGATTGATTGCTTTTTTAATGACAGCTATTTTACTTTTTGGTTGCTCTCCTATGTTGTCCACATATGCATCGGAGGAATGCTATACTTGGGATACTTCCTCAAAAAAGATTACGCTTGTAGATCTCTCATCATATTTTGATGGGTACAAAGGAAGTTTTGTGCTTTACGATTTACAGAAAGATAATTGGAATATATACGATATAGAACAGGCAACTATACGAATATCTCCCAACTCTACTTATAAAATATATGATGCTCTATTTGCTTTAGAAGAAAATATTATTACTTCAGAAAATTCTTTTATTTCCTGTCCTCAACAGAATTATCCATTTGAATCATGGAATGAAGACCAAACTCTGTTTTCTGCAATGAATTCTTCTGTTACTTGGTATTTTCAAGCTTTGGATGCAAAGTTAGGTAAATCTAATTTGCAATCTTATATTGAACAAATTGGATATGGAAATCAAAACATAAATGGAGAACTTTCTTCATATTGGATGGAATCCTCCTTAAAAATCTCTCCTATAGAACAGGTAGAACTTTTAACGTCATTATACTTTAATGATTTTGGATTTACGCCAGAAAACATTCAAACTACAAAAGAAAGTATCCAGCTATTTTCAGATGTTAATTGCACAATTTATGGTAAAACTGGTACTGGATGTATTGAAGAAAAAAATGTAAACGGTTGGTTTATAGGTTTCGTGGAATCTAAAAATCATACATATTTTTTTGCAACAAATATTCAAGCTATAGATAATGCAACTGGCAGTATTGCATCTGAAATTACACTTTCTATATTATCTGATATGAATATTTATAAATTATAAAAGTAACAATCATATAGATAGGAAAAAACAACATAACTCAATCAGTTTAGTTCAACACAATTCTTTAAATTGATAAAAGGATGGTACACAAAAAGATAAACTACCCATATTGTGTGGACAGCATATAAAAAACATTCTTGTTAAGATAATAATATTTGAGTTAAAAACAGGAGTGGCAATGCCACTCCTGTTTTTAACTGGACATACTTATGGTTATAAAAAATGACTAACAGATATAAAATATCCTGTTATATATACATATAAGAAATATCTATTACCCATTTTCTGTGTCAGCAACTTTCTATCCATATTTCTTCATAAATTGCATGATTGTTTTCGAAAATCATAATATCCACAGCAAGATACCTAAAAGAAATGATACATCATTGATAATGTATCGCATACTCTGTGTCTGTATATAACCTCATATTGCACCTGTACTCTCACATCCGTTCTTCTAATCGCAGAAAATTCCGTAAAAGTTCATTTTTCATCTTCAGGCACTCAATTTCTTACTGATATTCTCTGATACTAGCTGGTTCTGTCTGTTTTTTAGGACGTCCTCTGTATTTTAGCAGAAGCCCAGCAATAAGACGAGTCTATTCCCGATTATAGTAATTGATTCAGTTTTCAATTTGTCGAATCTCTAATTAAAAGTATTTTACAAGCTTACGGATTGGTTTTTCCTACTTTACACATAGCAATCAGCTTTGGTTCAATTATTTGATATGCGTGTATTTACTTTTTGCTATAACAAAACCTGCTCATATAATCAAGTGTTTTTTGTTGAAACCACAGGCTCCTTATGTGATTCTATTATTTTAAATAAGGGGGCTTTTTGTCATTGTCCGTTTTTATTGGTTCAGTTCACTTTTTATGCTCAGATACAATAGGAAAAATTATTTTAAATTTTGCTTGACTTTTAAATATTACTATTGTAATATTTAAAGCGTGCTTCACACAATAGACTTATTGCTATATTTTCTCAACTAAAATTTTATATTGACAAATACATATAGAAACTTGTTAGGTGGCTTATACCGAGAAAATCCAGTAAAATCAAGGAATTATGAAGCGGTTAAGAGTAGTAAAAAGTGGGAAAATGTAGGTAATTCATACATTATTCCTGCACTACTCCTATACCGCTATTCCTATATTTGAGCGTCAAATACAAGTCATTTTATTTTTTCTATTTCAGTTCTGAGCCATTCAAATTCTCTGGCTGTATACACCTTTTCGGTGATATCTGAAATCTTATGTCCGACCATATATTTGATAGCGTATTCATCGACTTTAGCATCTTTGCATTTGGTTACGAAATGCTTTCTGCCGTCGTGAGGTCTATGATCCGGGTTGAGTTTAAGCTCGTCCCGAATGCGATTGAATATTTTGCTATACCGATTGTATGTCAACTTGGTATTCTTACCGCGGCGATCTTCATCTGTATAATTGAAAAGATATTTGCTCCCAAGTTGATCAGCCTCTTCGTATGATTTAGAAACCAAGTCCCTTATCCGAGGATGAATCGGTACAACTCTGTTTTCACCAGCATCGGTTTTAATTCCACCTTTAAATGTCCAGTTCGATAAATCAACATCTGCTAATTCTATCAGACCTAACTCCTGGGGTCTCCATCCAGAATAGCATTGAATAATCATGAACTCAATCCCATATTTATGTCCGAGATTCTTCCACAGAAGAGCCATCTCATCATCAGAGAATGGAATGTGTTCTTTCTTGACAGTCTGTATTTCTTTAATGGTATCGTCTGTAAGCTTGAATGTTCTCGAATAGTTCCGATCTACAAGTTCGTATTCAACAGCATAGTCGAGCATCTGATTGAAGAGCGTCTTTATCTTATTCTTCATTGATGCGCTTGGTGTCTGCTCTTGGCCTCTTACGGTAGCAACACCTTCTTCCATGCAGCCTTTTATGTGCCTTGCTCGAACATCCATGACTCGCATATCGTAAACAGCAGAGCAGTATTGCCAAGCCGATGTAGTAGCTCTGGCGCTGTCGTCGCTCTTCAGAGTCTTGAAATATTCCGGTGTCCATTTGTAGTACAGTTCCTTGACTGTGATAGATGGTTCCAGGTCATACGGATTCTTATTAAATTCCACAAGAGCTGTGTATGCATCATTGTATGTTGGAAAGTATGACTCCGGTTTCAACGGCTTACATATTGGTTTGCCATTCTTGTCCTTTCCAACCGTAACCATTGCGCGGAAAGGGTTCCTTAAATTTCTACCTTTAATCTCACTTATTTGACCGAAACCGTTTGGAAGCCGCCTGCGCTTATTTGGTTTACGAGACGATTTGGGCTTTGCGTCTGGTTTCAGCGGGTATCCACAATGCGGACAGGTATTTGCTTTATCGCTTACCTGTAAGTCGCACTCCGGGCATTGTATCAGCATATTAAATCCCTCCTCATGATAATGAACCGAGATTTTATGTTGGATTGTTGATTTATCGTTAGTAATCATATATCATAGTGTAGGAATTGTCAACTCCTACACTAAATTTTTATATTTTAACCTAGGATAGAAAGGGTTAGGTATATGATCAGTAACAATACATCAACCTGCCAGGACTGCGGTGGAAAATTGAAATACTATGACAAAGTTAGAAGAATTGTACGGACGAAAGGTCGTGTGAGCAAATGGGTGAATGTTCCGAGGTATCAATGCTCCGAATGCGGATGTATACATCGGTATCTCCCAGATTATATTTACCCATACAAGCAATACGAATCGGAAATAATAGCCGGTGTTATAGAGGGACTGATCACTTGCGAGACTTTTGGATATGAAGATTATCCATGTGAGATGACTATGATACGTTGGAAGGCGCATAAATCGCAACTGCTTTTATGAATAGAATACATATTTACGGAGGTGCGATATGAGTGTAGAAGAAAGACATCTGCTGAATAAAATTCGATTTTTCGAGGATATGCTTTTGAGAAGTAAGGATTATCGTCAGCAGGAAAACATCGGAAAGGAATTGACTGTAATGCGTATTCGGTTACAGAAACTACGGTTTAACAAAATGAGAACAGGGGCTTAGCAAAGCCTCTTTCTTTTTGCTCATATCCACCGAGGTTGTTTTTACTAAATGCTGTTCCTAACCTAGAATAGCCGTTGAAAGGAGGTAGCAGCCAATGAATGAAAATGAATTTGCAACTGGCTCGGTTCCGGTAATGGTTGCGGCACGAATTTACGGCAAAGACGCGTCATGGGTTAGGGCCGGTATTATATCTGGATGGTTGCCAATCGGAAAAGCCACAAGGAATGGTCAGTTAGTGACAAAAATTGAGGACATGAATTCTAAGTACGGACGTATCAATTTTTATATTTCACCGAAGCGCTTGTACGAGGAGACTGGTTATGTGTGGAAAGGGGAGAAGCGCTAATGGGAACAACAATACGTCCGGAGCTATCCGAAAAGAATCCTTATTGGATAGAGAAGCACCGTTATTACGAGCTTAAACATTTCTGTCTTCAGTATCCAATCTGGAGAAAAGCTTATTCGGTTCTTGATGGGTACTCTAATACGCCGAAAGATTTGGCATCGTTCGTAGCAACCAGTACGCTTGGTGATCCGACTGCAAAATGCGCCATGGCTAAGACATATTATTCTGAGCGTACAGATATGGTCGAGAGAGTCGCAGAGCAGACTGATCGAGAACTGGCGGAGTATATTTTAAAAGCTGTAACAGAGGGATGGTCCTATGACATTCTCAAAGCTAGATTAGAAATTCCATGCTGCAAGGATGTTTACTACGAATTGTACAGACGATTTTTCTGGTTACTTAACAAGGAGCGGAAATGATATGAAGATTGTCGATAAAGCTGTGAAGAAGGTATACCGGTTCAACTGTCCAAATTGCCAGAGCCGACTTGAGGGCGAGAGTAAGGAATTTGAGGATATCGGTGGGAAGATTAGCAAATTCTTTTGCCCAGTATGCAAGAAGGACCGTTATATTACATGGTCTGATCTTCGGAAGAAAACGGTGTACGAAGGTGAGAACACGCAATAATTACAACTCCCTTTATGAAAGGAGAGTGACTACTATGTCTAATTTAAAGAATGTTATCATTTATTTGTTGTCGGTATTGATCGCGTTTGAAAGCGGGGTATTGCTTTTTATAGTGGGGATGTTTACCGTAACAAATGATCTTAAAAACGATCGAAAGAATCGAAGCGTTAGTTACAGAGCTTATCGTAAAGGAGATTGAGCCAGCAATGGCTCTTTCTTTTTATTCTAGGTTAGATACCGTACGTAGGTTACCGTGAAACATGTTATTTTGATATTTGAAAAATTGCCGGGTGGTATTTTTCAGAAAAACATTTTGGAAGGAGGAGCAGAAGTGAGCTTGATGATTGGATTACTGATCGGAATAATGGTTGGGGTGTTATTGTCTCGATTTATATTCAGGGAAAAACCGGTTGGTTCGCTTAGGGTCGATGAATCAGATCCAGATAGCGGACCTTATTTATTTCTCGAATTAGATCGGTCTGGTGCGGATGCAATTTATAAGCAGCGTTACGTACGTCTGCGAGTGGAGCTTAAAAATTATATTTCGC
This sequence comes from Clostridium sp. AM25-23AC, assembly GCF_003435125.1. NCBI lineage: Bacteria > Bacillati > Bacillota > Clostridia > Eubacteriales > Clostridiaceae > Clostridium > Clostridium sp. AM25-23AC. Next base: position 6,598 of record NZ_QWGI01000020.1, read on the forward strand.
ACAAATAACACTCTCTATTATGGAATGAACCTAATAATTATTTGAAAGGAGAACGAAATGGAAGAGAAAAACGTTGATGAATTATTAAGTGAGGAGATTGCAGCACAGATTAAGGCTTTATCTGATTTGCAGTCCGGAAGCAAAGAGAAATCAACAGCGATTGATGATCTGACGAAGCTTTATAAGCTGAGAATCGAAGAGAACAAGAGCGTGTGGGATGCTGATGAGAAGTACAATCGGCGTATGATGGACGGAGAGTCCGTTACGAAAGATAATGACTTCAAAGAACGGCAAATCGCAGAGCAGGTTAAGGATCGATATTTCAGAGTTGGTATTGCAGCGGCAGAATTATTGATTCCGTTGATGTGTTACGGCATCTGGATGAATAAAGGATTTAAGTTTGAAGAAACTGGAACCTTCACATCTTCAACATTCAAAGGGTTAATCAACCGTTTTAGACCTACGAAGAAGTAGAGAGGAAATTCTGAAACGTTGGGGACGTGTGTAATGCATGTCCTCTTCGTTTTTCTCGTGAAAAATGCAAGGGCTATTATGAGAGAATAAAGCTTTATCTCTTGAACTACAGACAACAGCTTGTATACTATATGTATAGGAGCTGGACAGTACGAAAGGAGATATTTAGCTATGAGTATTTTTAACGAGGAGCAGATTAAAGCAATGTTCAGCAGAGAGTATATCTGTCATGAGTGTGGGCATTTAATGGAGTTCGAAGATGAGTGGGAAGATACACTGGTGTGTCCCCACTGCGGCCACAGTATAGATTTAGATGATTACGGCCGTGAAGGCAATGAAGAATATGAGAACTTATACCCAACCAGAGAAGAAGTATTGGGCATTGCAAATGATGATTCCGAGGAAGATTCAGACGATTAAAAACATAAGCTAAGTAGGAGAGGGTCTTAGAGAAATCTAAGGCTCTTTTCTTTTTGCTATGAGGAGATAGAAATGCGGTACCATTACCAAAAGCCAGACATCTATTTATCGATGTATGGTGAGCTTTATATTTGTAATCATCCTGTATATGATCGCTGCACATTATTCACGATAGGCGATAAAGGGCTGGCGGTGATCCAACAGCGATTTAGTGCCGATACAAAAAGTACATATTGGACAGAGGTCGATTCATGGCTGACAGACTCTTTATATTTACATCCAAAATTTAAGGAATATTTCGACAGCCGATCCGGAGAGTGTACGGACGGATTATATCCAACTGTCACTATAAGACAAATAATGTGGGCGTTAAAAATGAAACCAATACAGCGCCAACGATGGGAAACTTGCTTTGACCGGCGAGATATTTAGCGATTTTTACAATTCCTTTTATGGAGAAAGGAGTGTGATAGATATGGATAAATATGAAGAAGCGGTTCGTATAGTGAATAACTACATTCGTGGATTGAAAGAGTGTTATGAAAATGCGTGCGATATTGTTGGTGATAAATCAAAAACACCAGCAGTAAGAGCAAAACACGCTCGAAATGCTGAGGAATTTTATACACTATACAATGAAGTGAACTGTATATTACAGGATATTATTTCACTTGATGAATCAAAAGATGAGTCCTAACAAGGGCTCTTTCTTTTTTTCGCTAAAATCGCAGTTTCTTTTATGAAAAACTGAGGCTTTGAAAGGAGTAAAAGGAGCATGGATGAAATGAGAATAGTATCGAAATTCACAAGAGGAATCATTTCTAAAGCAATAAAGATGGTAATACGCAAGAAGACTGGATACAACATTGATATTCAGTTGAACGAGGCTATTACTACTGTAAACGATGGGAAGACTCATCTTCACTTGGATGTAGATGCAGAACTCGATAAAGATGAGCTGATGAGCATCTTAAAGAGCGTTGGTTTAAATTAACTGAGAGGGGCGCATACAACGCCTCTTTTCTTTTACTTCGCAAAATTTACAAGGCATATTATGAGAGACAGTAGCTCAGTTGGGAGAGCGCGAGACGATCAAAGTCCCGAAGTCGATGGTTCGAGTCCATCCTGTTTCTCTTTTATTTTTTGCAAAAAGGAGAGAGCAGATGTCTATCGAACAACTTGACTTATTGTTATGCGATACGTATCAGATGGATGCGTGGTTTCCATTAGGTTGGAAATGGAAGAAAGAGCTTGAAAAATCGAGCTATTCGGTATGGGGTATTGATGAGTTGAAAAGATACATCGTCGGTAGACTTTATCCAAAGAAATCTGGATCGGTTGAAGATTTCATCACATTTGTTGGTGACTTCCGGCGAATAATGAATCAGTTTTCAAAAATCAATCCGGATAACAATTTTATGTTTTCAGTAGCAGCGGACATATCCACAGATGTCCTGGATTTATTACATGCTATGAAATAAAAACGAAAGGAGAACATGATGAAGAAACCAAATCTTCAAAGACTCGCTCAGAGGTCGAAAATCTATCTGAGAAAAGCATCACCGACAATATTGTCTGGTCTTGGTGCGGCTGGAGTTATCGTAACGTCGGTATTAGCTGTACGTGCGACACCAAAAGCTCTTCGTAAAATCAGAGCGGATAGTAAGACAAATCACGACGGTGATCCAGAGGCTTATAGCAAACTTGAAGCTGTTAAATCAGCATGGGTCTGCTATATTCCGGCAGCAATTAGCGGTACGGCAACGATATTCTGCATCTTCGGTGCCAATGTGTTGAGTAAACGCCAACAGGCAGCACTTACCAGCGCTTATGCGTTGCTGAATGATTCCTATAACAACTATAAGGATAAGCTAAAGGAATTGTACGGCGAAGAGGCTCACCAGAAGATAGTTGATGCTATCGCAGCGGAAAAGGCTAAGGACGTGTATATTACTTCAACTGGATTAGTTAGAAACAGTTCACTTGATTTTGATGAGCATGATCCGAATGACGAAAGGTTATTCTACGATGCCTATTCCAATCGATATTTCGAAAGTTCCATCAACAGAGTTATTCAGGCGGAATATCATTTGAACCGTGATTTTGTCATCAGCGGATATTTACCGGCGAATCATTTTTATCAACTGCTTGGTCTTGAGCCTTTAGAAGGAGGAGATACGGTTGGATGGAGTATTGATACAGGAATATACTGGATCGATTTTAACCATTCCAAAGTAACACTGGATGATGGACTTGAAGTATTGGTTATCGATATGGATTGGGTTCCGGATGCCGGCTGGGATTCTGAATAAATCTGGTCATTCGCAGAAATTACAAGCTGTATTATGAAAGGAGAGTGTCATTATGAGCAATAAAAGTAAATGGATTAAGGCTATTGGAGTAGCAGCAACCGTGATTGGTGTAGGCGTAAACCTTATTACCGATTGGGTGAATGAACAGAAAATGGATGAGAAAATTGAAGAAAAGGTCAGTGAAGCACTTGCCCGGAGAGACAAAGATGAAGCGGAGGAGTCCTAACAAGGCTCTTTCGCTTTTTCTTTTGGAGGAGACAAATGGAATCGCCGACTGAAAGAGCCATTTATACTGTACGTTATGCTATCGCAACAATGCCCGTGGTTCAGCGTGGATATAACTTTGAGCAGGCGAGTTATATGAGATGGGCTGGAAGAGAAGTGTTAATACGACTCTGCAAACACCCAGAGATACCACCGCTGATCGTGATTGAATCATTTCGAGATGAATGTGATTCATATTCATGTGTGAATCCACGAACAAGTTATGTTTTTTCTTGTGCGAAAGATATGCTTGAGTGGATTATTGACCTGCTAATTTCGTAGTTACCAAATAAAAATTTTATATTCTGAAAGGAGAACGTACTATGTGTACAAGAGAAATGACATTAGGAGAAGAAATTATCAACTTAACCAAAAGAGGCATCGATGTTCCGACGGTAGAGAGGATGTATAGAAAGTACATCGATCTTGACGAAAAGGGAAAATCAGAGGGTTGTTATGCGATTGATTTGGGACCGTTATTTCCGACATTTGATATTGGCGATACAGTTCGCTATTGCAGAGCTGATGTTGAGGCGACCTTGAATTTATTTAGAGATACGGTACATAATCCGTATTCTATCCTTCCAGCAGACATTAAAGTTGGCGATAAAATGATGGTTCCTTTAGGAAAGCTCGGAAACTTTACAGCAACAGTTCAGAAAGTTACGAACAATAAGGTGCTATTCATTTTCGACGATTATGTTGCCAAACGCCCGATGAATGAAGATGGTGGCAATGCTGGCGGATATTCTCAGTCCGATCTGAAAAAGTGGATCGATAGCGAGCTGTACAATATGTTCCCTGCGGTTCTTAAGCAGAGAATGACCGGTTTATCAATCCCGACTCTCGGAGAGATTTGTGGCTGGGCCGATAAATGGGATCGAGATCACATCGAAGCGGATGGCGATGAGCAGCTTCCTCTTATGAAACAGAGAAGAAACCGCGTTGCTTATTACAAAAACGATTGTGAGTTCGGCTGGCTCCGCAATGCTACTAAAAAGGAATTTTCTTCGGCTTCCTTTGCCTTTGTGGGCGCCGATGGCATTACGACCTCCGGCTCCGCTTCGGACTCTTTTGGGGTTCGTCCGGAATTCTGGTTGGTTAGATAAATCGCGGGGCCATGTGCCCCGTTTATATTTTATGGAGGATAGACTGAAATGCAGAAACCTAATTTGACTAAGATCTGTAGAAATGTAAAAACAGCTACAGTAAAGCATAGTCCTGAAATCCTCACTGGAGTTGGAATTGCCGGAATGATTACGACTACCGTAATGGCAGTACGAGCTACTCCTAAAGCAATCCAATTATTGGATGAGGAAAAGCGACGTCAGCAGGCAGATAAACTGGAGCCGATGGATGTCGTTAAAACTGCTTGGAAATGTTATATTCCCGCGGCAGTTACGGGAACAGTATCAGTAGCTTGTCTTATCGGGGCAAGTTCCGTTAATGCCAGAAGAAATGCGGCACTGACCGCAGCGTACACCATTTCCGAATCAACGTTGAGAGATTATCAAAAAAAGGTAGTAGAGACAATCGGCGAGAAAAAGGAACAGACTGTGAGGGACGCGGTTGCTAAGGAACGCCTTGAGAAAAATCCTGTTGAAAATAAGGAGGTCATCGTCACAGCAAAAGGCGATACTTTATGTTTTGATGCTGTGTCCGGAAGATATTTTAAGTCAGACATCGACAAATTGAAAAAGGCCGAGAACGATTTGAATCGTAGAATGCGGGATGAAATGTATATTTCACTTAACGATTTCTACTATGAGATCGGGCTTGAGAATATTAAGATCGGCGATGATCTTGGCTGGAATATTGATAATGGATATATCGATCTGAGATTCAGTTCCCAGCTTGCTACGGATGGAACACCTTGTCTGGTTATTGATTATGGCTATGGTCCGAGGTATGACTTCCGTGGCTTAATGTAAGGTTCGCAGAATTTACAAACACTATTATGGAAGAACCACATATTTCAAATCTGAAAGGAGAACATATTATGGAGAACAACGAAATCATGAACAACAACGAAGAGGTTATCGAAACAACTACTGAGGAGATCGTGAAGGCGGCTTCTAACGGCGGTATGAAGAAAGCAACAACTATCGGATTGGCTATGATTGCAGGTGCATTAACCTACAAATTTGTAGTCGTTCCGGCCACATCAAAATTCAAGAACTGGCGTGAGAATCGTAAGACGGTTGTAACTCAGCCGAAGGACGATATCGTCGACGGAGAGTGTATGGATCTCGATGAAGAGACCGAAGAGGATTCTGAATAAGAATTGAATCGATGATTCAGACAGAGGGAGAGTACCTATAACAGGGTGCTTTCCCTTTTGCTTTTTTAAGGGAGGTGTCCTATGAATCAGTATATGTATGACGGACCGGTTATGGAGTTTGATACTTGCGTTGCAAATAGATGGCAGGGTTCTACATACGCGGCATCCGAAAAGAAAGCCAGAAGTAATTTGGCGTATCAGTTTAAAAAGAAAACAAACCGTATTCCAAGTACGAGGATAACCCTCCCTGGAAAAGTGGTAACGGTTAATTGAAAGGAGATTTAGAGATGGAGGAATACAAATCCAATTCCCATAAATCACGACAGAACCAGAATGATGATATTCCGGAGAAAAGAGTTGAAAAAGTTGTCAGCGGTTCTGTCAAATCTAAGAAGAAAAACGGTCTTCAGAAGATTACAAATGTGTTTGTTCCGGAAGATGTAGACGATGTGAAAAGCTATATTTTCGAGGACATTGTGGTTCCGGCGGTAAAGGATATTATCTTGGATGCGGTCAGAGCATTCTTGGGTGTTAGCGGAAGCTCAAGAGGAGGAAGATCGTCAACGTCATCCAAGGTTTCATATCGTAAGTATTATGATGATCGGGATCGAAGAGATTCCGGGCATACAACCAGAACACGAACCGGATACGATTATGATGATATTATTCTGGAATCTCGCGGTGAAGCCGAAGATGTTCTGGAGAGAATGGATGAGCTTATCGCTACATACCAGTTAGTCAGCGTTGCTGATTTCTATGATCTGGTTGGCGTTTCTGGCAACTATACAGACAATAAATATGGATGGACTGATATTCGGAATGCATCTGTAATTCGTGTGAGAGACGGATACATGATTAAACTTCCGAAGGCATTACCGTTGAACTAGGAGGGATATTTATGTACGAATCAGATGATAAAATGGTCTCTCATCCGAGCCATTATCAGTCAGAAACAGGTTTGGAAGTGATTGATGTTATCGAGGCATTCACTTTCGATTTAAAAGGCATCGAAGCAACCGATACAGGTAACATTATTAAGTATGCGTGCCGTTGGAAGAATAAAAACGGTATCCAGGATTTGAAAAAAATCATGTGGTACACGCAGCATTTAATTGAGCATTTAGAGAAGAAAGAAAAAATCGAAGAGGAGAATAACTGATATGAAAAAAGAAGAAATCATGAAGAGCATTTCCACGACTTTCGGCAAAGTAAGTGTGAAACTTAAGAAGCACAGTCCGGAGATTCTGGTGGTGGCTGGAGTTGTCGGTACTGTTGCAAGCGCCGTTATGGCTTGTCATGCAACCACTAAGCTGGACAGCGTATTAGAAAAGTCCAAGAAGGATATTGACGCTATTCATAAATGTGCAGAAAATGAGGAGCTGGCGGATGAGTATTCTAAGGACGACGCAAAAAAGGATCTGGCTATCGTCTATGTACAGGCTGGAGTAAAAGTCGCTAGGCTTTATGCTCCATCCGTAGCACTTGGAACTTTATCCATCGCAAGCATTGTTGCATCCCACAATATTCTCAAGAAGAGAAATGTAGCACTGGCAGCCGCTTACGCAACTGTAGATAAGACTTTCAAAGAATACAGAAATCGAGTTGTCGAGCGCTTTGGTGCGGAGGTTGATAAAGAGCTTCGCTACAACATTAAAGCAAAGAAATTTGAGGAAACTGTAACTGATCCGGACAGCGGTAAAGAGAAAAAGGTAAAGTCTACCGTAGATGTGGCGGCACCTTCTACGAACGATTACGCCCGTTTCTTTGATGAGTCCTGCGAGGCATATGAATCCAATATGGATTACAACCTTATGTATCTGCGCTCTCAGCAGAATCTGGCAAACGACAAACTTAAAGCTAATGGATATTTATTCCTCAGCGATGTATACGATCAGCTTGGCATTAAGCGTACCAAAATGAGCCAGATTGTTGGTTGGGTTTATAAACCGGAAGGAAATGAAAATGGCGACAACTTCGTTGATTTCGGGATTCTGGAGACCAACCGTGAAACTGAGGATGGTGGTTACGAGAAAGCCATTCTAATGGAGTTCAATGTAGACGGACCGATTCTCGATCTGATCTAATTTTTTGAGGAGGATACATATGCGAAATTATATTCGTATTGTGGTCCTTCCTGCTCTTTGCGTATTTGCGATTATTTGCACAGGTTTTGTCTGCTCGGCAGAACAGGTAAACCGATATGAATATATCGAAATACAGCCGACTTTAAAAGCTGAACCTATTGATCCTATTGTAATTATTTCTGAGCAACCCTTAGAGGAAACGGTGTCGGCAGTTGAAATCGAAGAGTATGTGGAGGATACACTATTGCCACGGGAAGATATTGAGCTGATTGCTCTTGTAACTATGGCAGAAGCTGAGGGCGAATGCGAGGAAGGAAAGCGATTAGTGATCGACACCATATTAAATCGTGTTGATTCCGTATATTTCCCGGATACAGTGTACGGTGTTGTATATCAAGCAAATCAGTTTTCATCCATGTGGAATGGGAGAGTTGATAAGTGCTTTGTAGACGATGATATTTGCCAGTTAGTTGAAGAGGAACTGCAATCCAGAACTAATGTAGATACGATATTCTTCACGGCTGGTGAATATGGAAAATACGGAAGACCGATGTTTCAAGTAGGTAACCATTATTTTTCGAGCTATGAATAGAAAGGAGTCCTGAATTATGACAGGTTTTATGGGATTAACATTTTCAGCATTTGCTGGTATTTGCTTTGTTAGTGGTCTGGCCGTTCTTATGGGCGGAAAGGAGCATCACTGATGGATGGCATTGGAAATTTTATATCCATGATGGATTACATATTGGATACCAAAAGAAAAAGACATATCACAGGAGGTATTCTGTTGAGTGCCTCTTTACTTTTCGGTGGGCTTGCGCTTACCGTTATGACAATTCGGAACGAGGAGGACGAAGATGAGTAACAAATCTCTGTTTTCTTTGGCATTTATCATTGGTGCTGCGACTGGATCGGTAGTGACATGGTACCTGCTTAAGGATAAATACGAAGCGCTCGCTCAGGAGGAAATTGATTCTGTAAAAGAGGTTTTCTTAAGACGTGAGCAGGAATTAAAGGATCAGTCCGTAAAGAAAACCGTTGCTGAAGGTATTAAAGATGCGGACAAAGAAAAACCAGATCTTAAAGAGTATGCGGAACGTCTGAAAAAAGAGGGTTACACCCGATATTCTGATTTCGGTTCGGACGAGGAAGAAAAGCCTGTTTCTGAAGCCGGTCCGTATGTGATTCCGCCGGAGCAGTTTGGTGATGATGAGAACTATGAACAGATCAGTCTCACCTACTATGCAGATGGTGTGCTGGCTGATGAAAATGATGAAGTAATCGAGGATGTGGAAGATGCTGTTGGAATTGATTCTTTGAATCATTTTGGAGAGTATGAGGACGATTCTGTCTTTGTTCGTAATGATGCGAGAAAGTGCGATTACGAGATTCTCCTTGATCAGAGAACCTATTCTGAAGTGGCTGAAGATATGCCGCATCAGATGGAGGTATGATGACACGGGATGAGCTGAACAATGCATATTTTGACTGGATGTACCAGCTCGTATGTGACGATGAGTATTCGCGAGGTTTATCGTATCGTAAGCTGTTATATTTGCTTCATGATACGGATTTCACGTACACGATTGCGCTTGACGGTAATCGATATGACGATGGAATCGACCTTCGATATAGATTCGGAAACGAGCAAGGATACTGGGATAATATGATTGCAAGTTATTTGGATAATCGTCCGTGCAGTGTTTTGGAAATGATTATTGCCCTTGCTATACGCTTAGAAGAGCACATCATGGATGATCCGGACATCGGTAATCGAACCGGTCAGTGGTTTTGGGATATGATCGTGAGTCTTGGCTTAGGTTCTATGGATGATTCCAAATTTGACAAGGCTTATGCCATCGATGTTATTCGGCGATTCCTGAATCGTGACTACGAACGGGATGGAAAGGGTGGCTTATTCACAATCGAGCATTGCAGATACGATATGAGAGATATTGAGATTTGGTATCAGGCAAACTGGTATCTTGACAATATCAGATAGGAGGGCGTTATGAGCCATAGTGAAGTATACAAGTGGTTCGAGTTATATTTTCCTCAGTATGCTGGGGATAAAGTAGAGACCTGGTTTCAGAACGGAAAGAACAGTATTCGCATCCGTCAGAAAAACCATCAGGAATTTATATTTACATTCAACAATGAAGGGAATTGGCGGTTTGAGACCGTTGAAAGCTTCATGAATGGATTAAGAGGAGGTAAGAAATAATGGGTGAAATGCTTACTTATATTTTCAGCAGTTTACGGTCATCGGAGAAAAGATTGGACGTTGTCACAAGAGCAGTCAGTAAACAGCGGAGCTTTAATAAGCAGCTTACAATCTTTGCTGCTCTGACAACTGTAAACTTGGTTGTTATGAAAATCGAGCAGAAGGACCAGGCACTGCGTATCAGAAAGCTGGAAAAGGAAATCGAGGAACTTAAGCGTCCGGAAGGAGAGTAAAAAATGCGATGATCGACTTTATGGTGATTTCAACACGTTCAACGAAACGTGGAGTAATAGAAATCTATCCAAAGTTCATTATAAAAAAAAGCACCGATCTAATGATTCGAGGTGGTGATTTCTATGCTATCTGGATTGAGGAACGTGGTTTATGGTCTACGGACGAGCAAGATGCCTTACAGCTCATTGACCGCGAACTGGATAGATATGCTGAGGAGAACCGCCAGCGTTTTAACTCCGATATTAAAGTCCTGCATATGTGGGATGCCGAGTCGGGTATGATCGACTCATGGCATAAGTATTGTCAGAAACAGATGAGGGACAGCTTTCATACGTTGGATGACAAACTTATATTTTCCAATACAGAAACTAATAAAAAAGACTACGCCAGCAAAAAGTTGAATTATCCGCTTGAAGCTGGCGATTTGTCTGCTTACGAGAAATTGATGTCTACTTTATATTCGGAAGAAGAGCGGACAAAAATTGAGTGGGCTATAGGGTCAATCGTATCTGGAGAATCCAAAAAACTGCAAAAATTTATGGTTTTATACGGAGCTGCTGGAACAGGTAAATCCACAGTTCTTAACATTATTCAGCAGCTTTTCGACGGATACTATTCTGTATTTGACGCAAAAGCACTCGGATCTTCCAGCAATTCATTTGCATTGGAAGCATTTAAAACAAACCCTCTGGTTGCTATTCAGCACGATGGCGATTTGTCGAGAATTGAGGACAACACCAGATTAAACAGCTTGGTATCTCATGAGTTGATGACCGTGAATGAAAAATTCAAATCCACATACTCAAACCGGTTTAAATGTTTCCTGTTTATGGGAACGAATAAGCCGGTCAAGATTACAGATGCGAAGTCGGGTCTGATTCGAAGACTGATAGATGTATCACCGTCTGGAAATAAGCTGAATCCAAAAGAGTACAAAACAATTGTGAAGCAGGTAGATTTTGAGTTGGGAGCTATCGCTTATCATTGCCAGGAAGTATATTTGAGCAATCCTGGTCGTTATGACGATTATATTCCGATCACGATGCTTGGAGCATCTAATGATTTTTACAACTTTATCATCGATTCGTACCATGTATTTAAGAAAGAAAACGGGACAACTCTGAAAGCCGCATGGGAGATGTACAAAACCTACTGTGATGATGCCAAGGTCGGGTTCCCGTTCTCGCAGAGGGTATTCAAAGAGGAACTTAAAAACTATTTTCATGATTTTCAGGAACGCTTCAATCTCGATGATGGGACTCGTGTTAGGAGCTATTACATTGGGTTCAGGACAGAAAAATTTGAAGAAGAAACTGTAGAGGAAAAAGCGGAAGCAGTCAAACCGGCACTGATCCAATTCGATAGCACTGAATCTATATTTGATGATGTGTGCTCGGAATGCCCTGCGCAGTATGCTTCGGAAAACGAAACACCTCAGAAAAAATGGGATTCTGTTCGCACGAAATTATCTGGAATTGATACGAAAAAACTTCATTATGTGAAAGTTCCGGAGAATCATATCGTGATTGACTTTGATATTCCAGACGAATCTGGAAATAAGTCATTTGAAAAGAATTTAGCAGAAGCAAGTAAGTGGCCGCCGACCTATGCCGAGCTTAGTAAGTCAGGACAAGGTATACATCTTCATTATATTTATACCGGCGATCCGACACAGCTCAGCAGAGTGTATGACGACCATGTTGAAGTTAAGGTGTTCACAGGCAAAAGCTCTTTACGGCGTATGCTGTCAAAGTGTAATAATTTGCCTATCGCAACAATTAGCTCCGGTTTACCGCTGAAAGGAGAACAAAAAATGGTAAATTTTGAAGCGATTAAGAGCGAGAAAGGGCTTAGAACACTGATCAAACGGAATCTTAATAAAGAGATACATCCGGGAACTAAGCCCAGTATCGATTTTATCTACAAGATACTGGAAGATGCGTATGGAAGTGATTTGAAGTACGATGTCACCGATATGCGAAATGCAGTATTAGCATTTGCAGCAAACAGCACTCATCAGGCAGATTACTGTATTAAGTTAGTCAACAAAATGCAGTTTAAATCCGCAGATCCGTCCACAGCGGTAAAAAATGATGATGCAAAGCTGGTATTCTATGATATTGAGGTTTTCCCAAACTTATTCCTTGTAAACTGGAAAATCGAGGGCGAAGGAAAGCCTGTTGTAAGAATGATTAACCCGTCTCCGAGTGAGATCGAGGAGTTGATGCGGTTCAGACTGGTTGGCTTCAACTGTCGGAGATATGATAACCATATTCTGTATGCAAGGTTAATGGGTTATACAAACGAACAGCTCTATAACCTTTCGCAGAAAATCATCAACGGAGGACGGAACTGTTTCTTTGGAGAGGCGTACAACGTATCCTATACGGATGTGTATGATTTCGCTTCAGCTGGTAATAAGAAGAGTCTTAAGAAATTGGAAATTGAGATGGGAAACCTCACCGATGACGATCTCAAGAAAAAAGGATTCTCCGATGAAAAAATAAGAATCATCAAGGCAGGTACGCATCACCAGGAGCTTGGTCTTCCATGGGATCAACCGGTTCCCGAAGAGCTTTGGATTAAGGTCGCTGAGTATTGTGATAACGATGTTATTGCTACTGAGGCGGCCTTTAATTATCTTGAGGCTGACTGGACGGCGCGACAGATTCTGGCAGATTTAGCAGAGATGACCGTTAATGATACTACGAACTCTCTTACAACCAGAATTATATTTGGAAACAACAGAAAACCACAGTCAGAGTTCCATTACAGAAATCTGGCAGAACCGGTGGAGTCGTTGGATAAAGAGAGCATGGACTTCCTTAAGGAAGCCTGCCCGAAGATGATGGAAGAGCCTCACTATGGTTGGAAGTACAATGATAAGGACGAAGTTCCGTTCGAAGCTCACAGTATTCTTCCATATTTCCCTGGGTACGTATTTGACCACGGAAAATCTACATATCGTGGAGAAGAAGTAGGCGAGGGCGGATTTGCACAGGGTGTTCCAGGAATGTATGGAAATGCGGCACTTCTGGATATTTCTTCAATGCATCCTCATAGTGCTATTGCTGAGGTTCTGTTTGGACCGAGATTTACGAAAGCATTCCGCGATATTGTTGAGGGTCGTGTAAGCATTAAGCATGAGGCTTGGGATATTGTTAATACAATGCTGGACGGCAAGCTTACTCCATATATTCAGAGGGTTATTGATGGTGAGATGACATCAAAGGATCTTGCCAATGCACTGAAGACGGCTATCAATTCCGTATACGGTCTTACATCGGCATCCTTTGATAATCCGTTCCGTGATCCGAGAAACATTGACAATATTGTGGCGAAGCGTGGAGCGTTGTTTATGATCGACCTTAAGAATGAGGTTCTGAAGCGTGGATTCCAGGTTGCTCATATTAAGACGGACTCTATTAAGATTCCGGACGCTACACCGGAGATCATTCAGTTTGTTATGAACTTTGGCGAGAGATATGGATACACATTTGAACACGAGGCTACGTACGATCGTATGTGCTTAGTCAACGATGCCGTATATATCGCTAAGTATAAATCAGCAGAAGAATGCCAGAAAATGTATGGTTATGTCCCTGGCGACAACAAAAAGAAAGGTGGAAAGTGGACGGCAACGGGTACTCAATTCCAGATTCCATATGTATTTAAGAAGCTGTTCAGCAGAGAAGCCATCGCATTTGAAGATATGTGCGAGACCAAATCTGTGAGCAGCTCTTTATATTTGGATCTGAATGAGGAGTTACCGGATGTCAGTAAAGAAGAAAAAGAATTCAGCAAGGCAGAAAGTGATTATAAGAAAGGACTGTTATCTGACACCACTTTTGAAGCCACATGCCAGAAGCTTACGCCATTGATTGAAAAAGGACACGATTATCACTTTATTGGAAAGGTTGGTCAGTTCTGTCCGATGAAAGATGGATATGGAGCTGGACTTCTGATGAGAGAAAAAGACGGTCGTTATTATGCTGCGACCGGTTCTAAAGGCTATCGTTGGATGGAATCGGAGATGGTAAAAGAACTTGGCAAGGAAGACGGCATTGACCGATCCTATTATGACAAGCTGGTTGACGAGGCTGTAAAGACCATTTCTCAGTACGGAGACTTCGAGTGGTTTGTATCTGATGATCCGTATATCCCAGAGCTTGGCGCCAACGACGCTGATGTCGATTGTGTTGTTCCATGGGCTATGCCTTGCGGAGAGGATAAGTATCGGACATGCTTCGACTGCCCGCATTTCAACAACGATAACTTCCATATGGATTGTGACCTTGATTACGATATTTCAGATATTGTGATGAAGCACGCAATGAATCCGCCGGAAAATTAAAAAAAATTAAAGGAGACTAAAATGAGAACAAATCTTGTAATTATCGAAGGTGCTAAATTTATTTATGACACGAACTTTTCTGGAGATCCAAAAAGAGACCGTTTTGGAAATGATCAGAGAAAAGCAAATCTTGTCATTCCGGACATTGAGCAGGCAAGAAGGCTGATTGACGAGGGATATAATGTTAAATTAACTAAGCCTAAAGAAGGCGAAGAAGAAGGATTCATTCCTAGATACTATGTGGTCATCAAAGTTAATTACGATAGCCCATGGCCGCCCAAAATATATTTAGTTACCGAAGAAGAAAACGCCACTCTACTGGACGCTGAATCCGTAAGTGTTATTGATGATATGTGGGTCGAGAGCGTAAATGTTGTATTAAATCCGTATGAAGGTCCAAATGGCAAATCTTTGTACGTTAAGAGTATGGAAGTGTTTCAGAAAGTTGATGACGATCCGATTAGTTCTAAATATGCTAAGAATCGTCGTTATGATGATTCTGATGAGGAGGAAGATATTCCATTCAATTAAAAAATCATATTTTGAGGGTGTCGGTGTAAAAGCCGGCACTCTTACTTTATGAAAGGAGAAAATTTATGTTTTGGAATAAGAAAAAGCCGAAGTCAAAACCACAGATTAAGACTACGGTACCTAAAACATTCAAAGCAAAAGAACCGCCGCCTAGGTGGCAACCAACTTTCGGTGAAACGAAAAAGAAGGATGAGAAACCACCGGAAGTAACTACGAAATCCGAACCCAAAATTGACTGGGAAGATAAATTTTTAAAATCTTTTCAGAAACTTACATACAGACATCGGGCATGGGATGTGTGGGGAGATTATATTTTACTTCATGCATGTTCAATCTCGAATGTTTTGGACAAGGACAACTACGACCAAAGAGAGAAGCGGTATCTAAAAATTATTCATCAGTATTCAAAAGAAGAGCAGGCTATATTTCCAGAATTAGCAGCATATACGACCATGGCTCTGGATCAGAATCAAGAGCAGGATTTTCTCGGAAAAATGTTTATGCGGTTGGATCTTGGAAATCGTTCGGCCGGTCAATTCTTCACACCGTATCATGTTTGCGAACTTATGGCCGAAGTGGTAGCGACTGATGCTTTAGAAAAGATAGAGCAGTATGGTTATATCTCAATTAACGATCCATGCTGCGGTGCTGGAGCAACTTTGATTGCCGGTGTGCATGTAATACGAAAGCAACTTGAACATTGTGATCCGCCGAGGAACTACCAGAATCATATTTTAGTAGTTGCACAGGACATTGATGAAATTGTTGGGCTGATGTGTTATATCCAAATCTCGCTTCTTGGATTGGCTGGATTTATAAAAATAGGTAACTCGATAACTGACCCAATGTCTACGGACGATTCATATGAAAATTATTGGTATACACCTATGTATTTCTCAGACGTATGGAGTACCAGAAGAATGCTCCGTCAGATTAACAAGTTATTTGGAAAGGGTGATGACGAATGAAAAAAAGATATTCTATTTCAAAAGAGCAGTGTACATGCGGAATCAGCGAGCTTTATGACAATGTTGCTAAAATCATGGGCGTTTCAGATTTAAGCAAAGTTGTGTACGATTGTCGTAAATTATCTATCACCAAAAAAGTGCTGGACTGCCTGTATGAGTTCTATCGTTCAGAGAATCAGAGTGACGAAACCATCACAACCTGTATGCTCTTGTATGGTCCAAAAGCAGATCTGGATGGAGATGGCTACGAAGTCGAGGTAGAAGATGTATTCATCACGAAAGGTGTGTGATGGCTGGCGTAGAATTACGGGACTATCAGGAAGAAGCTGTACGACGAATGCGAAATGGCTGCATACTTTGTGGTGGTGTTGGTAGCGGAAAATCCAGAACTTCGTTGGCCTACTATTATGTTCGAAATGGCGGAGAGCTTGGAACGGATGAGTATGTTCCTATGGACGATGTGAACATTAAGGATTTGTACATAATCACAACCGCTAGGAAACGAGACACCTTTGAATGGGAAGAGGAACTCTCGCCGTTTCTATTATCAACGGATAAAGAAGAGAACTTGTATACTAATAAGGTTGTGATTGATTCCTGGAACAACATCAAGAAGTATGCAGATGTTAAGGACGCTTTCTTTATATTTGATGAGCAGCGTGTTATAGGCTCTGGAACATGGGTTAAAGCATTCTTGAAAATAGCTAAGGTAAATGAGTGGATACTGTTATCTGCAACACCTGGTGATACCTGGCAGGATTATATTCCAGTATTTGTGGCTAATGGATTTTATAAAAACCGAAGCGAATTTACAAGAGAGCATATAGTCTATAGCCGATTCAGCAAATTTCCTAAAATTGACCGATATTTGAATACTGGAAGATTGATTCGACTGCGAAACAAAATCTTGGTGAATATGGATTTTAAGCGCCAGACGGTTTCGCATCACGAGGATATTTATGTCAAGTACAATATCGAAAGATATAAAGATGTCGGAAAAACCAGATGGGACCCGTTTAAAAAAGAACCAATTATCAATGCTGCTGGTCTGTGCTATGTATGGAGAAAAATTGTAAACACCGATCAGTCCAGACAAATAGCTTTACTTGAAATTGTGGAGAAGCATCCGAAAGCGATTATATTTTACAATTTCGATTATGAGCTCGAGCTTCTGAAAGAGATATTCTCTGGATATGAAGTCGGAGAGTGGAACGGCCACAAACATCAGCCAGTGCCGACTAGCGATGCGTGGGTATATTTAGTTCAATACAATGCTGGGGCTGAAGGATGGAACTGTATTACGACGGACACGATTATATTCTATTCTCAGAATTATTCGTATAAGATCATGGCACAGTCTGCCGGTCGAATAGACAGAATGAATACGCCATATACGGATCTGTATTACTACCATTTGAAATCTCGGTCTGGTATCGATCTTGCTATCAGCAAAGCATTGAAAGATAAGAAAACATTTAATGAGACCAAATGGATCAATAAAAAGCCCATAGTATTTGAGCAGTCATCTGGTATGGCAGCATAAAGCGGAGGTGACACAGATGATAGAAGTCCTTAGGAACATCATTGTATTTTTGCGAGTTATGTCATTTCGGATAAAGTCTCTATCGGAGGAGGAATTTAAAACCTTATTATCCAACTGTACATACGAGCAGGTATGGTATGCGATCTGGCTCCGCTACTATATGTGAAAGGAATAGCTTATGGAAAATATTTACAAAGAGGTTGATTTCAAAACCTATTGCAAAACCTGCGAGCATAAGGATCTCGAAGAAAAATTTGATCCGTGTAACGACTGTTTGGCAGAGCCGATGAATGCCAATTCAGATAAACCTGTTTACTGGAAGGAGGCTGAAAATGGTAGATAGTATATTAGTTAGTGTTGATTTTTCAAACAAAAACGATACTGGAGTAATGGTTGTGGGAAGAAAACGGATGAATCAGTCTGTAGAGATTATCAATGCTTTCCAAGGAGATGAAGCGAGAGAGCTTTATGAAAGGTTAATAACAACGAAAAAGAAGGAGGGTCAAAAGTGAGCTTTCAGTACGATCAATATTTAGCCAGACATCGAGCTAATGTGAAAAGAGGGTTCGACTGGCTTTCTGAGAATTTACCTGGACTTATGACAAATACACTCACCGCCGGGTGGAATACGGAATTTGCTCATGATCAGTCTAAGAACGAGCCGGATGAGTATGAGGCATACGATGCATATTTCTATGGAAATAATCGCTCTTATGAAGTTGTACAGCGGTATCAGAGAGCATGGTTACTTCACATTCACCGGAATCCACATCATTGGCAGCACTGGGTTCTTATCCATGACGATATGGAAGACGGTGAACTGGAGACCGTTTTGGAAATGCCATACGATTACATCATTGAGATGATTTGTGATTGGTGGTCATTCAGTTGGCAGAGTGGAAATCTCTATGAGATATTCAAGTGGTACGAGGAACATTCTAAGTATATAAAACTGGCGCAGACAACGAAAATCACAGTTGAATATATTTTAGACAATATGAAGAAAAAGCTTCAGGCATTGCAGTATGCAGATCAATCAGCCATGCAACCTGGAGCTTGATTTTTGGAGGAGCTATGAATAGAACGACAAAAATAAACATCTTGGCGTATGCTTCAGAGCCTGACAAGAACTATAAGTACGAGGGTGACATCGTCGATTATAAGGGAAAAAGGTATTTCGTAAGTCTGGCAGAAGAGCAAGTGGAATTTATCGGGATTATTAAGGAGGATGAGTAGAATATGAAAGCAATTAAAGAAAATTGGAAACTGGTACTTATCGTGGCCGCTGGAATTATAGCGGTTATTTTTATGTGTATTTTTGGAGTACAGGGAGCACAAAACAAAGCGTTTGCAATGGAGGAGCAGGTCAATACGGCTGATTCTGACATCAAGGTACAGGAAAAAAGGAGAGTCGACCTTGTATATAATCTGGCTGATTGTGTTAAGCAGTACGATAAGCATGAGGCAGAAACTCTTACGGCTATTGTAGAAGGTCGAGGGAAAACAACCAACCTTGAAAATGTAACCACTGCAATAACGGCTGTTACAGAGGCATATCCAGAATTAAAATCCAATGAAAATTACAAGGAACTGATGAATGAATTGTCCATTACTGAAAATTTAATCGCCGAATATAGAGAAAATTATAACAAGCAGATTAAAGAATACAATCGCTATGTTAGAAAATTTCCTACTCGATTCTTTTTAAATATTTTGGGATATGAAACGCAGCAGTATCAGTACCTTGATTATGGTGCTCCTGTAGATGCGCCTCAAAATTTATTTGGAGATTGATACCATGAAAAATAGAGGCTTTGATTTTGGAGATTTTGAAATTACTAAGCGTGAGATTCTGGCAAGTATATCCATAATTGCAATGATGCTTCTTATTGGTTTTGTGATTTCTGGGAGAATTTCAAACTATATTCTGGATCGGAACGAAAAGTACAATAAAGCTATTAAAATCGAAAGCTCTGATCTGTTTGAATATGGGATGATAACCAACGTCGGTTATGCGTTCGTTTATGGAGATTTGAAGGCTGTGGATACTGTTTCATATCCAGAAATTAACGGAGAGTATATGTATATAGAAAAAATAGAGGAACATTACAATATGCATACACGAACCGTCACTACAACCGATTCTAAAGGAAAGACACATACCAAAACTGAAACTTATTGGTCTTGGGACTATGCAGGAAGCGAAGAACAAAGATGTTCGGAAATTACATTTTTAGGACACATCTTCCCATCGAACAAGGTAGAGTTTCCAAGTACTGAACATATTGACACTATAAAAGAATCAAGTCATGTCCGGCATAAGTATTATGGAGTTGATACGGAATATATAGGAACCATATTTACTGAATTACGGGATAAAACCATATCTGATAATTCTTCATTTTATGAAAACAGCACCATTGAAGAAACTGTTGATTATTTGGAAAGAGATTGGGAACTATGGTTATTCTGGGTGATTTGGATAATTGTTATCGGACTATGCGTATTTGGTTTTTACTATATCGATAACGAATGGATTGAAAACTGAAAGGAGAAAATAAATGAAACAGAATATTATTGCAGTAGATTTTGACGGAACTTTATGCGAGAACAAGTGGCCGGAGATTGGTATGCCGAACGAGGAGCTCATCGAGTATCTGAAAAAGAGACAGGCTAACGGAGAAAAGCTGATTCTTTGGACATCCAGAAATGAAGAGCAGACAAAAGAGGCTGTGGAGTGGTGTAAAAAGTACGGACTGATCTTTGATGCTGTAAATGATAATCTTCCGGAAATCGTGGAAGCATTTGGCGGAAATTGCAGAAAGATATTTGCAAATGAGTACATAGACGATCGCAACCGCTCTATCGGTTCCTGCCGTGAAAAATCAAGCATGGAGCGTTGGGCTGAAAACGAGGTTGCCATTGCTTGCCGTCGAGAGAAGCCGGACAGAAAAGGCGGGGAGTGGGATTATGGTTGTGCTTGCTATGAAAGTGCATTGAAAGCCTTTGGCTCTCTGTGTGAGGACGGTCATTCTGGTTTCAGTATTGGTCTGACTAAGGCTATTCTGAACCGTCTCATCAACAACAAGCCGCTTCTTCCGATTGATGATACCGACGAGGTATGGAGTGATATTTCTGATATGAGTGGTCTGAAGGGAGAAGAGCGTAACTATCAGTGCAAACGCATGTCTTCCTTATTTAAGTACGTGTATGCTGACGGCACGGTTAAGTACAGAGATGTGGATCGCTATCATGGCGTGAACATCAACTGTCAGGATGCTCCATATCACAGTGGACTGATTGATACTGTTATGGACGAACTGTATCCGATCACTATGCCTTATATGCCGGCTGATAGAGCCTTTAAGATTTATACGGAGGATTTCCTTGTAGATCCGGCGAAAGGTGATTATGATACCGTCGGAATTCTATACGTAATCACTCCGTCTATGGAAAAGGTGGCAATCAACCGATATTTCAAAGAAGCTCCGAAAGGCTTTGCTGAAATTGATGAAACGGAGTACAAGGAGCGAAAGGAAGCTGCTAAAGCTCGGATGGAGGCAACCGATGGATCGAAATAGATTTATCCAGTGCATGAAAAACCATATCGAGTTGTCGGATAAAGAGCGGCGAAGAATTATCAGAAGAAGCGTTGAGAGTCAGCCGTGGAAATTAAAGTGTACGATTGCTATGGAGGAATTCGCAGAACTTACGCAAGCAATCAGTAAACAGATTCGAGGGTATGATAACAGAATTGGGCTTTTGGAAGAGATGGCAGATGCTTATATTTGCCTGGAATTCCTTAAGTCCATTTTTAATATTACACCAGAAGAGTTGCAGAAGGCTATGGATGTTAAATTACAAAGAGAAAGGAACAAACAGAGATGAGTAAAGAGATTAAAATTGCCGGAAGTATTTCGTTTGGAGGAAAGCGCCTTAATGTATATGGAGATCTGGACGCTCCGCTGTTCAAGGCAAAAGATATTAGTCATGCTATAGGCTACAGTAGCGGTAACGAGTGGAGAATGCTCGAAATGTGCGAGGAAGATGAAAAGCTGAAACTACCTTTGGTAGTAGCAGGCCAGAGACGTTCCGTCAACTTTGTGACTGAGAATGGTCTGTACAACATCCTTGCACAGAGTCGTATGGAAATCGCAAGATCCTGGAGACGTGTGGTTCATGATGAGCTTATCAACATGCGAAAGGAAAAGGGTAGAAACATCGCTGAGCAGTTTGAAGAGTGGGATCACGCTATGGATAACATTTACTTCGATGAGGAAACCGGTCAGCTTATGCAGTCGGTCACAGTTCCTGGCGGGGATGTGATCCAGATTCCTTATGAGAAGGAAGAAGAGTAATTGAAAATGTGGGCTATGCCGAACACAGGGGCATAATAATCCAGATTGGTGGGGATCTGGATATTTTGAAAGGGGAACAAGATGATTTTATATGTGGTTCATGGAAATACCTATTACGATGGATATGGACATATAGAAAATATATTTGGTATCTATACGAAAAAAGACGTAGCAGAAGCAGCTAAAGATCTAATAATTAAAGAACTTTACGAAAAAGAAATTGCAAGAGGGCAGATAACCATCGTTGAGAATGTATCAGATATCGAAGTAAATATTTTGGAAATCGAAGCTGAAAAACTTGTAAATATCGAACTGGGAGGGTATTGCGAATGAGTATTAAATTAGAGCATGTGGTTATGGCAAGTCCGGAACAGATGAAATTTATTATTGAAGGGGTGCGTAATCCTATGAATTCTTGGGGGAAGAGCGATAGTGAATACGTAACCGCTGGATACGATATTGTCGGGTTTGATCTTGGTGAGAATGATCACTCACTCATGCAACGCTTAGCTAACGCTGGTACAGATCATAGAAAATTTATGAGAATGTTGCCGGTGTACGTGAGAATCACAGCACCGTTATATTGGTGGAAAGAATTTGATACTTACAAAGTCGGAACGGTCGCTAATAGTTGCAGTACCATGCATAAAATCCAGGCTAAGGAATTTACAATGGATGATTTCAGTTGTGAGCATCTCGATATCCGCACCAAAGCATTACTGGAAGAAACAATAAAGGCATTAAACGATTATCGAAAATTATATATTGAATATAACGCAGATGATTTTGAGATTAAAGGGTGCCCGAGCAAGAAAGATATTTGGTGGCAGATGATTCAGCTTCTCCCGAGCAGCTATAATCAGACACGCAATGTCATGATGAATTATGAAGTTCTGGCAAATATTTATAAGAGCCGTCGAGGACATAAGCTGGATGAGTGGTGTGATTTCTGCAAGTGGATCGAGACACTGCCATATTCTGAGATTATTATGTCTTCATCCGGTTTAGATCTCAATTCAATTAACGCATTACAGGGAGCGGCTAGAAATAGTAGCAAGGGTTATATCTATAAAAGAAAAACGGAGGATTGAACAGTGAAAAGGATGGTTAAAGTGAAAGATATTTTACCGCTTGTAAAGTGGAACGATGTTCGACTCGTGTTGGGTGAAGAGGATGAAATTTGTTTACTCAGAAAAGAGTTTATCACCGAGACCCTTTCTGACAAGATTTTAGAAATGACGGTTACCGGAATTGAGAACGATGAAGCTATTTTAGACACGGTCAATATCTATGTGTTCGGTTATAAAAAGGAGGATTAAATCTATGAACTTTACATTTATGCAGCTTATTATCATGTTTCTTATCGTCTATGTATGTTTATATGCTTTGGTAGATCGCATCATGAAATGTATTGAGCATTGTGCTACAGCCAAAGCATACGGAAGGTTCAAAGAAGCCGGTGTTATGATAAAAATGGATGATGTAGCAGCTGGCATCGCAAAGTCAAAAGAGGAGAAAGACAATGTTGAGAAGGGACTTAATTAAGAATAAGATATACGGAATCATATTCATTGTACTTGGAGCGTTGACAATCCCGATTGAATGGGATGCAACGTTCTTTTTATTTACCTTGATGTTGGGCATTTTATTATTTGTATCAAGAGAAAATTGCATTATGAATTAAGGAGGCGGCTATATGAGCCGGGCTGAAAGGAGAAGGGCACAGAAGTGCGAGCAGAAAGCTAAGACCGCTACATACAATCTGACAAGAGCTCAATTAGATGCCCTGGTTCGAGAAAAGATATCTGGTGAACTGGATAGAGTTAAGCAGGAGGCTACGAATGATGCTATCAATCAGGCGATGATCCTTCTGCTTACTCTGCCGCTTGAAGTGTTGATGGATCACTATTGGACGAAGACATATGCAAAGCGGATTCCGGAGTTTACAGAGCATGTTCTCGAATATTATGAAAAGTGGCAAAACGATGAGTTAGACATGGACAAGCTCAAAGAAGATCTTTGGATATATGGTGGAGTGCGATTAGAAGAAGTGGAGGGTAAGTAAATGGGATATTTAATTTTAGGAATTATCATTTTGGCAGCTATTCTTGTTTTAGGCGGATATATTGTTTTATCTGTTATGAATGCTGCAATGTGGATGGACGATTCTATGAGATGGGGAGGTAGAGATGACAGCTAAGGATGACAGAAAAAATGCAGAGGGTTACAATGATCCGACAGCTTATAACGCGATTAAGAACGTGGAGCAGGAACAGGACAAGGACGATGTGAGGTTTCATCAGTTACTGAACACTCTGTTTTCACTTTGTGAATTGGCAGATTTCCATATCGAGGGACGAGTTGTGCTGAAGGATAAGAGAACGGGAAAGGTTTGGAGGTAGGTGAGATGAAAATCTGTAAGGTAAGATCTGATCGCTCAACCTGTTCTGCTTGCATTGCAACTCAGGAAATGTTTAATGTGGTTGATGATTGCAGTAAATGTAAATTAAATACCGATATTTATGAATTATTACAGATCGGGACTGGATTTTGGAGCGGAGACTATGCAATGGTTCAAAAGGACGGCAAAATCACTAAAGTATCATTAAGTCGTGTTTATGATGTAAAGGAGATATGATTATGACAGTAGAAGAGTTACAGAAAGCATGTGCAGCATTATCTGAAGCTTGGGTTAAGGCTATGGAACCACTGAAAAAATTGGCGGAGGCGTTGAATTCTGTTTCAGGACAAATCGAGCAGAGTGAAGAGAAGCGGAAAATTCATATCGTTTGGAAGTGTAAATCCCACAGACGTTTGCCGGATTCTACGAGGTCTACGTACACTTATAAGCCGGTCGGAAGACGAAATTTACCGTATCAGAGGAGGAATTTCTGACTGGTTTCAGCTAATCTAGGTTAAAAATCTTTGTAGTAGCAGGTCATTTTTCTGCCCACTTTTGGGTTTTAGGATTTGACCAAAGCCCGGATATTTTTGACCGGAGCTGAAAATCGGTGTCGATTTGGAGAAAATTTATGAATTTTGGTCAAATTTCTGGCCATTTGCCCGGTTTTGCCCACTTTTAAAAACCCGGATTTGACCAGTGAAAACCAAGTATTTATGCGGGTTTGCGGGTTTTCTGCCCACTTTCCCACTTTTAATACCAAACTATTATGATAGAAAGTTTAAAAATATATAGTAATAGGCGAATAAAAGTGGGTTTTTGACCAGAAGCAAGAAAGAGGTGATTTCGTGACGAATGACAAGAAATTGGTCGAGGATTGGTTATGCGAGCATTTTCAGTATCATTTGCGAGTGGATAAAGATATTCCGAAAGGTGCGTATGTGATGATGAAGAACGAAATACTTATGTCACAAGGGTGGCTGCGGGTTGATAATCCGCCATATCGATCTTTTGATGATCTGATGTTTGGCTATACCATTCCTAGAGATTTCTACTCAGGTGCTGGAGGCATCTATTGTGGATATCCATTTGGAGCATTGTATCCAATAGTAGGAGGTTTGCCGTGAATGTAAAGCGTAAAGTGACATGGAAAGATATTTTCAATAATTTCAAATCGGTGTATCCGCGGTTATCAAAAGAAGCCCAGGATTATCGTCCGTACAACTACATGAGCATTGTCGTATATTTAGCAGACGGAACCAAGGTGGTTTATGATGATATGGCAAAGCGAGCTAAGATGCTTGCAGCCTAGGATCTGGCTACAGAATCCGCTTTCCATTTTGTGTGCTTCATGCTATACTATAAGAGCCACACAATCTAATAATGAAATCGCGTTCGAGGAATAACTTTGGTAAAAAGTGTATTCTCTTTTACTCGTACCCTTGAACGGCGAAGAGGATTGTGTGGCAACAATAAGAGATGCGCTTTTTCGGTGCGTCTCTCAAATTGGGGCGCACTTTTTATTTGCCCTAAATTCCTACTTGAGTATGAAAAGGGTGATTGTATGGGAACGAAATCAAATAAGAATATTTCGGGTGTCATAGGAGCAATCGGAGCCGTTGGCGGTTTGATTACTGCGGTTACACCTTTGGTTGAAAAAGCAATAGATAATGCTCAGAATAAGCCGACTGAGAAAATAGATACGAAAGTTATCATTCCAGAATTATATCGTAAGGGATTTCCGATAGACCTGGAACAGGCTGAAGAATTATTAACCGAACGTGGCTTGAAAGTTTCAAAGAGTAAGCTTCGTATGAAAGAAGCAGATCCAAAGTATCGAGATTACGAGGATACCCAAGTCATAGACTCAAATCCTAAGCAGGGCGCTAAGGTGAAAGTCGGCACAACTGTTTGTCTGAGATACATAACGGCTGAAGTTATCGAGGAGAGCCAAAAGATATTTGATGATGACGTTCGTATTAAACAGGAGGCTAAAGAACAGAAGGCCGCTGAGAAGCAGGAGAAGAAAGAACGTTTGAAAGAAAGTGTTTCTGAAACTATGGATTCTGCTAAGAGTGGTTTAGGAAAGATATTTAAGAAAGATCGAAAAGCTATAGAAGCTGAGAAAGGAGAAACGATAGATGAGTAAAGGTGGAAAGAAAAAGCGTAGCACGGCTGGGTTAATCCTTGATGTGATTCTTACATTGTGTACCGGTGGCTTATGGTTGATTTGGATACTGATCCGGTATTTAAGAAATAACAGCTGACAACTACATATTTGGACAGAGATGCTTAATCGTGTCTCTGTCTTTTTTTTATGCTCTTTTTTGCGCGCGAAAAAAACATGCCCTTTTATGAAGAGAGAGGATAAATAGGCATTTTTATTAAATACCACATCCTCTTTTGAGTTTTTAGAAAATTGAAAGGAGGCTCCATTATGTTGGAAAATAAGTTCCAGGCAAATTTGATCAAGGAACTGAAAGAAAGATTTCCGGGGTGTATTGTGATGAAAAATGACCCGACGTATATTCAGGGAATTCCAGATCTGCTGGTTCTGCATAAAGACAAATGGGCTTCCTTAGAATGTAAAAAAAGTGCTGGCGCAAAGAAGCAGCCGAATCAGGAATATTATGTGGACCGTATGAATCAGATGTCATTTTCAAGATTTATATGTCCAGAAAATAAAGAGGAGGTACTGGATGAACTTCAACAATCATTCGAACCTTGAAGGACAGCACGCCTTTCTTGGTGCCAGTAAATATCACTGGATAAATTATGGTGAGGATAAAGTTGCGGAAGCATATCGGAATTTCCTTGCCACACAAAAAGGAACTGTATTACATGCATTTGCGGCTCAGTGCATTATGCTCAATCAGAAATTGCCAAAATCGAAGCAGACATTAAATATGTATGTGAATGACGCTATTGGCTTTAAGATGACGCCGGAACAGATCCTTTACTATTCCGATAATTGTTTTGGCACAGCTGATGCAATTTTGTTTCGGAATAATTTCTTAAGAATTCACGATTTGAAGACCGGAAAGATTCCGGCACACATGGAGCAGCTTGAAATATATGCGGCTCTTTTTTGTTTGGAATATAAAGTGAAGCCTGCGGATATTGAAATGGAATTGCGAATTTATCAGAACAATGAAATTCTGTACCATAATCCAACGGCTGAGGATATCGTTCCAATCATGGACAGAATCATTACTTTTGATAAGGTGATTAAAAGAATCAGAGAACAGGAGGGGTAAGCTATGAATTCCATCGTGGAAGATATTTTAATGCATTATGGTATGCCACGGCGTTCTGGGCGTTACCCTTATGGTTCTGGAGAAAATCCGTATCAGCATAGTGGTGACTTTCTTAGCCGTGTTCAGGAATTGAAAAAATCCGGAATGAGCGAAACCGACATAGCTAAGAATATGGGTTTGACTACCACACAGCTTCGTACTCAGATGAGCCTCGCAAAAGATGAGCGTCGTGCTCTTCAGGTAGCAACCGCAAAAGGTCTTCGCGAGAAGGGTTACAGTTTGAATGAAATTGCCGATAAGATGGGATTCGCTAATGACTCATCTGTCCGATCTTTATTGAACGAAACTTCTGAAAACAGAATGAACCAGGCTAAGGCCACTGCGGATGTTCTGCGGAAACTTATCGAAGAAAAGGGAATGATCGATGTCGGAACCGGCGTTGAAAGAGAGCTTGGCGTGTCAAAAGAAAAACTGAATCAGGCTCTTTATATGCTGGAACTGGAAGGCTATCCAATTTATGGAGGCGGTGTTCCACAGGTTACCAATCCCGGAAAGCAGACCAATATCAAGGTCATTTGTCCACCAGGTACCGAGCATAAAGATATTTATGACTTTGAGAATGTCCATTCTGTAAGAGACTACATTTCCTATGACAATGGAGAGTCCTTCAGAAAATCTTTTGAGTATCCAGCCAGTATGGATTCAAAGCGCCTACAGATCCGCTATGCTGATCAGGGTGGTGTCGATAAGGATGGCGTAATCGAACTTCGTAGAGGTGTGAAAGACCTGTCTTTAGGCGATTCCCACTATGCACAGGTTCGCATTATGGTAGACGGAACCCACTACCTTAAAGGTATGGCTGTTTACTCTGATAATATGCCGGATGGTGTTGATGTGATTTTCAACACTAACAAAAAGTCTGGTACGCCAACCAAAGATGTTCTTAAGAAGATTAAGGATGACCCGGATAATCCGTTTGGTTCCTTGATTAAGGAGCATGGTGGTCAGAGCTATTACGATGATCCAAAGGGTAAGTATACAGATCCTGTAACCGGAAAGAAACAGTCCCTTTCTCTGATCAATAAACGAGCAGAAGAAGGCGATTGGGGTGAATGGAGTAAGACACTTCCGTCACAGTTTCTTTCCAAGCAGAGTTTAACACTTATCAAAAAACAGTTAGGTTTAGCAAAAGCCGATAAGCAGGCTGAATATGACGAAATCTGTTCGCTGACAAACCCAACAGTAAAGAAGGCTCTGTTGAAATCATTTGCTGATGATTGTGATGCAGCCGCCGTACATTTACAGGCAGCAGCGTTACCTCGTCAGAAGTATCAGGTAATTCTTCCATTAACGACAATTAAAGATAATGAGGTGTATGCTCCAAACTACAAAGATGGAGAAACGGTTGCATTGATCCGATACCCGCATGGTGGAACTTTTGAGATTCCTATTCTGAAAGTCAACAATAAACTGGCTGAAGGAAAAAGCGTTCTCGGAAACACGCCGGCAGATGCAATCGGTATCAATAAGAAGAATGCAGACCGTTTGTCAGGAGCAGACTTTGATGGTGATACCGTAATGGTAATTCCTTGCAACTCCACAAAGAGTAAGGTAAAGATTACTTCCACTTCTCCATTAAAAGGTTTGGAAGGTTTCGATACCAAAGACGCTTATGGTGGAACCGTTAAGAAGGATGTCGATGGTGTAGATCACTATTACCGTAATGGTAAAGAGTATAAGATTATGAGAAATACTCAGACAGAAATGGGTAAAGTATCGAATCTGATTACTGATATGACTCTGAAGGGAGCCACACAGGATGAATTAGCGAGGGCAGTTCGTCACAGTATGGTTGTAATTGATGCCGAGAAACACAAACTGGATTATAAGCAGAGTGAAATCGATAACGGTATCGCTTCTCTTAAGAAGAAGTATCAGGGAAATGTGGATTCAGAAGGTCGTTACCATGAAGGTGCATCTACCCTCATTTCAAGAGCAAAATCTGAGACACAGGTTCTTAAGAGAAAAGGTTCCCCGACAATCAATGAAGATGGTTCTTTGTCATACAAGTCTGTTAAGGAAGAGTATGTCGATAAGAATGGAAAAATTCAGGTGAGAACTCAGAAGAGTACAAAGATGGCTGAAACAAAAGATGCCCGTACACTTTCTTCAGGTACCCCCCAGGAAGAAGCTTATGCCGATTATGCAAATTCTATGAAGTCTTTAGCTAACCAGGCTCGTAGGGAGATGATGAGTACAGGTAAAATTGCTTATTCTGCGTCTGCTAAGGCAACTTATTATGAAGAAGTAAACTCTTTAAATGCTAAGCTGGATTTGGCTTTGGCAAATGCTCCTAGAGAGAGGCAGGCTCAGACAATGGCGAATGCTACTGTTGCGGCTAAGAGAAAAGACAATCCGGATATGACAAAAGCCGAAGTTAAGAAGGCAAGTCAGCAGGCTCTGGCACAGGCAAGAAGTTCTGTAGGGGCTAAGAGATCTAACATCGAAATTACGGATAAAGAATGGGAAGCCATCCAGGCCGGAGCAATTTCTGAGAATAAGCTTACGCAAATTCTGAATAACACGAATACCGATACTATTCGTCAGAGAGCGACTCCTCGTGCAAGCACTGCTCTGAGCACAGCTAAACAGAATCGTATCGCTGCACTTAGCGCATCTGGCTACAGCACTTCAGAGATTGCGGAAGCTCTTGGGGTTTCTTCTTCGACAGTTTCTAAGTATTTGAATGGAAAGGAGTGAACTAAGTAAGATGAGATTTGCGCTTACAACTTTTGATAATCCTTATGATCCGTTTGAACAGTTCACTCAATGGTTCATGTTCGATGAAGAAAAAGGTTATCACACAACTGCTTACCTTGGTCGAATCGCTCGAACATCGGATCAGTTGTCGGATGAAGAGAACAACAAGGAAGTAGAGCGAGCTATTGATGAGATAATCCGTTATGATTTCCAGAATATCTATCGAAAGGTTACAAGTAAA
Organism: Clostridium sp. AM25-23AC; assembly: GCF_003435125.1. NCBI lineage: Bacteria > Bacillati > Bacillota > Clostridia > Eubacteriales > Clostridiaceae > Clostridium > Clostridium sp. AM25-23AC. Next base: position 37,304 of record NZ_QWGI01000020.1, read on the forward strand.
TCAGAAACAAATGAAAATAAAGAAAAAGCTTCCTAAAAGTGATTTCGTCGGCATATCAAAAGCCGAAACCGCCAGTGCATAACTAAAAGGGGTATAGGGGGGTGTCTAAAAAACATACCCCCACCCATATCGCGGTGGTCTTTAAAATTTCCCCGGAGGGTATTTTTAGGGAGCCTTTTCAGCTGTTCCAGTGTTTACAAGGGTCTATAACTCATGATATTTGACAACGGTTTCTGTGGGATCGGCTCAAAGTTAGTTCTCCTTTCGTTGAGTAGCATTGTCATGATTTGTAGGTCCTTTTAAATACTGGAAAAGTATGTGAGAACTATCACAGAAGTAACGAACAACTAAATGGAAGGAGGCATCAACTTTGAGGAAAGCAAAGCAATCCGAGTCTTCTAGGATGATGCGTCCAGCATTAACGCCAGAAGCGAGAGAAAATCAGCTTGTTTCATTGGCGGTTGACTTGGCTGAAAAGCAGTTACGAGAGGGAACAGCTTCATCTCAGGTAATTACTCACTATTTAAAGCTCGGTTCAACGAAAGAAAGAATCGAAAAAGAGATTTTGGAAAAACAGAAGGAACTGATAGAGGCAAAGACACAGAATCTGAAATCTATTGAAAATTCTGAGAAACTGTATGCGGATGCATTAAAAGCATTTCGTGGTTATAGCGGTCATGGAGATGAGGTGGATGATGCTTAGATGCTATTCAGAACTCTTGCAGATTCCAACCTTTAATGAACGATACGAGTATCTTCGTTTGGATGGAGTAGTTGGCGAAGAGACATTCGGATTCGATAGATACCTTAATCAGATATTTTACAATTCTCAAGAATGGAAGGACATTCGGAGAAAAATTATTATTCGTGATAATGGATGTGATCTTGGATTGGATGGTTACGAGATTCGTGGAAAGATTCTCATTCATCACATGAACCCAATAAGGCAGCAGGATATACTGTTGCGGACCGATTTGGTTCTGAATCCAGAGTATCTAATTGCAACAACTTTATCGACCCACAATGCTATACATTATGGAGATGAGAAACTACTTTTAACAGTTCCAAATGAACGACGAAAAAATGATACATGCCCATGGAGGCATTAGGAGGAAAATTATGGAAGGAAACAAGAAGCCACTTATGGGTGTTGTGGTAAATTGTATGAATTTAAACATTCGCAAAGACCCGACGCAGGCATCCAGATCATTAGGAATCATCGGTTCGGATACAGTTGTGAAGGTATGCAACGATGAGTCTGTTTCCGGTTTTTATAAAGTAAAGACTGTGGATGGTATCAGCGGGTATTGCATGAGTGAGTTTATAAAACTCTGTTAGATGGAGGTGCGATCATGAATATTACAGATAGTGTACTGACATCAATCAAGAAATTACTCGGTATCGCAGAGGAGTATGAACATTTCGATGCAGATTTGGTCATGCACATCAATTCTGTGTTCTCAATTCTTACACAGCTTGGTGTCGGTCCATCCAAAGGTTTCATGATCGAAGATAAGAGTGCAACGTGGAAAGATTTCATTTCTGATGAATCCAAATACATGCTTGTCAAATCTTATATGCATTTGAAGGTCAAACTTCTTTTCGATCCGCCGCTTAGTTCGGCCGTGCTGGAGTGTTATAAAACACAAATCAGTGAGTACGAATGGCGTCTAAATGTTGCTGCGGAAAACGATGACACCGATCCGGACGAGCCTGAGCATTATTCTGGATCGTACGAAGTTACGCCAAAGGCGCATCAGACTCAAACTTTGGATACATCTGGAAAGGTGCTTAGCGAAGACCTTGTGATTCATGAAGTTCCATATTATCAGACATCCAATGCCAGCGGAGGTGTTACCAGTTACATCGCAAAGGAGGGAGATTCAAAATGAATAACACCTATTTAGCACACCATGGAATTCTTGGAATGAAATGGGGAGTTCGAAGATCAGAAGCACAGCTTGCAAGAGCCAGAGGACATTCTTCCAAATCTTCAGATGATAAGAATGAGGTATCAGCACGTAAAGCTGCTGTTAAGAATCGGCGTACAATGTCCGATGCCGATCTGAAGAAAAAGATTGAGAGACTTAAATTAGAACGCGAGTTTAAGAATCTTACAGAAGACGACATCGCACCTGGTAGAAAGTATGTGTCAGAAATTCTTTCTGCATCCGGAAAGAAAGCGTTGACTGTGGCTGCGGCTGGAGCAATGACCTATGCCGTAAAGACTGCAATGACAAAAGAATTCAATCTTAAAGAGGCCGCACAGTACATCGCTGCAAACCCGAATAAGAAGAAGTAGGAGAAGAAAATAATGGCGTTATCGAACACTGCCGTCCCGAAATACTACGGCATGTTTCGTGATGCCGTAATTCGTGGCGAAATTCCGGTATGCCGAGAAATCGAGATGGAGATGAACCGAATCGATGATCTCATTGCAAATCCTGGAATTTATTACGACGATCAAGCAGTAGAGGGGTTTATCAGTTATTGCGAGAATGAGCTTACTTTAACTGACGGTTCAGATTTGAAACTGCTTGACACATTTAAAGTTTGGGCTGAGCAGATTTTCGGCTGGTACTATTTTGTTGAGAGAAGTGTATACGAACCTTATGAAGATGGTCATGGCGGACATTATGTCACCAAGTCTATCCGAAAAAGATTAGTTAATAAGCAATATCTCATAGTGGCCAGAGGTGCTGCAAAGTCAATGTATGGTTCATGCTTGCAGAATTTCTTCTTAAATGTTGATGTCACAACGACACATCAGATAACCACAGCCCCGACGATGAAGCAGGCAGAAGAGGTGTTGTCCCCGATTCGAACCGCTATTACCAGATCAAGAGGACCTTTCTATAAGTTCCTTACAGAAGGATCGTTGCAGAACACAACCGGATCAAAGGCGAATAGAATGAAATTGGCATCCACTAAGAAAGGAATTGAAAACTTCCTTACTGGATCGCTTCTTGAAATTCGTCCAATGAGAATCGACAAACTTCAGGGACTTCAGCTTAAAGTGGCGACGGTTGACGAGTGGCTTTCTGGTGATATTCGAGAAGATGTAATCGGAGCAATCGAACAGGGTGCATCGAAGGTCAACGACTACCTTATCGTTGCGATCAGTTCAGAGGGTACTGTCCGTAACGGTGCTGGCGATACAATCAAAATGGAATTGATGGATATTCTAAAAGGGGATTATATCAATCCGCACGTATCGATCTGGTGGTATAAGCTGGATTCTATCGATGAGGTTGCCGATCCGGATAAATGGTTGAAAGCAAATCCGAACCTTGGAAAGACTGTTTCTTATGAAACCTATCAGCTGGACGTTGAGAGAGCAGAAAAGGCTCCGGCAGCTCGAAACGATATTTTGGCTAAGCGCTTCGGACTTCCTATGGAGGGATACACATATTACTTTACATATGAAGAAACTCTCCCACATCGCCATCGAGATTATTGGCAGATGCCATGTTCTTTGGGAGCTGATTTATCACAAGGCGACGATTTCTGTGCATTCACATTTTTATTCCCATTGTCGAACGGATCATTCGGCGTCAAAACCAGAAACTACATTTCCTCATCGACTCTGATGAAACTCCCAGCAGCAATGAGAATTAAATACGATCAGTTTATGAAAGAGGGAAGTCTTATTGTGTTGGAAGGGACGGTTCTTGACATGATGGAAGTATATGAGGATTTGGATAACCATATTATTGAATGCGGTTATGATGTACGATGCTTTGGTTATGACCCATACAATGCAAAGGAATTTGTTGAACGTTGGGCAAGTGAAAATGGACCATTCGGAATAGAAAAAGTTATCCAGGGTGCAAAGACAGAATCTGTCCCACTTGGCGAATTGAAGAAACTTTCAGAAGAGCGAATGCTCCTGTTTGATGAGGATTTGATGACATTTGCTATGGGAAACTGTATTACTCTGGAAGATACTAACGGGAACCGTAAATTGCTGAAAAAGCGGTATGAGCAAAAAATCGACGCCGTCGCCGCAATGATGGATGCGTACATCGCATTCAAGGCGAATCGGGAAGCATTCGAGTAGGGGGTATAAAGATGCTAATAGCAAAGTTAATTGATTGCTCTTCTGTATTACGACCCTACACCATCAGAAAAGTAGCTCGTATCGAATCAAATGATAATTTGATGCATTATGGAATAAAAGGTATGAAATGGGGAGTTCGGAGAACGAAAGAACAATTAGCTCATGATAGAAGCTCTATCCAGGCAAGAATGAATAGTAAGTTGCGAACACCTGTAAAAGCTTCAAACGGAATATTGGTTACACGCTTTTCAGATCATGCCCTTGATAGGACACAAACAGAATCAAGACCGGTAACCGTTGAAGGAATTTTGGATGCATTGAAAAATCCGTTGAATCATGGTAGCATTAAAACAAAAACCGATAACCTTGGACGACCAAGTCAGCAGTTTATAGGGAAATCTGCGACAGTAGCAGTGAATCCTGAAAATGGAACCATAACAACCACTTGGTGTACAGGAAGTAGAACAAAGCGTAAATATTTAAAGAAAGGATGAGCATATGTTCAGTGAAGAAGAAATAAACCTTATGCAGTCACTCGGATTGGACTGCAATTTTAACGGTTTATCTGAGACCGATGAATATTGGGCAGACATAGAAGAAAAGGTTGGGAATTTCCTGACACTGAAGTGTTTAGACGAGCATTATAATCCCGATAGTAACGGAATCATATGCGAATCTATACTGAACAAAATACCGGTGTAAAATTACTGGAGACCTCTTAAGAAAAGGGGTCTTTTTTTTTGCCTATTTTTAGGAGGTGAGAATTCAAAATGGATTTATCATTAAGTTCCAGGTTTAAAAATGCCTGGAATGCTTTTCGCAATAGAGCCCCTACCATGATGTCACAGAATATCGGTTCGGGTTATTCATATCGTCCTGATCGTTTTCGCCTTACCAGAGGAAACGAAAGATCGATAGTCACGTCCGTATACAATAGAATCGCTTTAGACGTAGCCGCCATCAACATTCAGCACGTTCAGTTGGATGATGAAGGGCGGTTTTTAAATGTTATAAAAAGCGGTTTAAACGAATGTTTGTCGTTGGAAGCCAATCTTGATCAGACTGGTAGGGCATTTATCCAAGATGTTGTTATGTCCATGATGGATGAAGGCTGTGTAGCAATCATTCCTGTGGATACCGATGATGATCCAGATGACACAAAAGGATATCAGATTCTTTCGATGCGAGTTGGTCGAATTCGTGACTGGTATCCTCGTCACGTCCGTGTTGAGGTATATAACGAAAATACTGGGCGAAAACAAGAAATTGTTGTTCCGAAAGATACGGTTGCTATCGTAGAAAATCCACTGTATGCGGTAATTAACGAACCGAATTCGACGATGCAGAGGCTTATTCGAAAATTGAATTTGTTAGATGCTGTCGATGAACAGAGCAGCTCCGGCAAGTTGGATTTGATCATTCAGCTACCTTATGTAATTAAATCAGAGGCAAGGCGTCAGCAGGCAGAGAAGCGGCGTAAAGATATCGAGCAGCAGTTGTCCGGTTCTAAGTATGGCATTGCTTATACTGACGGAACAGAGCGAATCACACAGTTGAATCGTTCGTTGGAAAACAATCTAATGAAGCAGATTGAATACTTAACGAGTATGCTTTACAGCCAGTTAGGAATCACTCAGAGCATCTTAGATGGTACCGCAGACGAGAAGACTATGCTGAATTATTACAACCGGACAATCGAACCGATCATTTCCGCAATCGTTGATGAAATGAAGAGAAAATTCTTAACGAAGACTGCCAGAGCCCAAAACAAGTCAATCATGTTCTTTAGAGATCCATTCAAGCTTGTTCCGGTAGCTGATCTTGCTGAAATTTCTGATAAGTTTACCAGAAATGAAATTGCTACATCAAACGAAATCAGACAGGTAATTGGTTGGAAGCCATCCGCTGATCCTAAGGCTGATGAATTGAGAAACAGCAATTTAAGTGAGCCTGGTGGTAGTTCCGTAACAGATGCTACGACGAGCGGTGAAGAAACAGAATCCAGCGATACCAGTGATTACGATGCTCTGGTTAATGAAGTTCTTGACAGCATTTCTGCACAAATCGATGACATCATCGGCAATTATACGTCTGGCGATGATAAGGAGGGAGATGATTCTTAATGGATGAACCTAAAGTTGCGGTTCTTAGACATTATGCATCGCCCTATTACGATCCTCAGAAAGCGCATGAATACTATATGCGTACCAGAGAGTTAAAAGGCCGTTCTACCACATCGCTGAATGATGAGGGAAAGAAGATTTGGTCTTATACAAAAAATAATATCAAATCTGAAAAGGCAGCAAAGGTCAAAGAAGAGCAGGAAAAGCGAGATCAGAAAATTACGGAACTTCGTGAAAAAGCAGAAGCAACGAGGGAACAGATATCTTCTCGTTTGAAAGAACTGAATGAGGCCTTAACCCAAAATGCTTCCGATAGGAAGAAAAGCATCGATACTGATAAAGATTCTGATTTGGAAGAAATTGAAAAGGAATCATCTAGCCAGAAGGAACGAATCGATAATAAAAAGGATGCCGAAATCGAGCGTTTGATGGCAATAGAAATTCCATCAGGATTATCTAAGGCTGAGAGATCTAAGCGTGTTGCTGAAAGAACCGCAAAGATTGCAAAGCTTAGAAACGATGCAAAATCAGATAAAGCAAAAATCAGTAGCGATGCCAAAACGGACAAGGCTAGTGTTCGAACAGATGCGACAAACAAGAAAGTGAAAGTATCGTCCGATACCAAGGAAGAAAAAGCTGAGAACCATGCTAATGCTAAAAGTGAAAGAGCAAAAGTTAGCTCCGAGCTTAAAGCAGCGGTTAAGTCAGTTAGAGAAGCTTACAAAGCGGCTAAAGCTGACCTTGATTCGTCATATGAACAAACCTATCAGGATGAATTTGACAAGATTCAGTCAGAGTACAAGAAGGTCAAGAAATCAAAGAAAAAGTCTTCCAGCTCATCAAAGAAGACATCGCATCCGTTATCGTACTATATCAGAAAATAGGAGGAAAATCAAAATGAAGTATGACTTTGGTGGCTGGGCCACTAGAAATGATCTTCAGTGTGCCGATGGAAGAGTCATTAAAAAAGACGCTTTCAAAGGACAGAACGGGCAGACTGTCCCGTTAGTATGGATGCATAATCATGCTGATCCGGCGAATGTGCTTGGATTAGCTCATCTCGAAAATAGAGATGAAGGAGTTTATGCGTTCTGTGAATTTAATGATACAGAATCAGGAAAGACTGCACGGGAACTTGTAAAACATGGCGACGTACAGTCTCTTTCTATCTTTGCCAATCAGCTTAAACAGGCCGGACACGATGTTGTTCATGGCATTATCAGAGAAGTAAGTCTGGTATTAGCCGGTGCAAATCCAGGAGCATTTATCGATGATGTGGTGATGCATGGCGATGGGGAAACCGGTATTGTCATTGGCTATAATGAAATGATCATGGGTCGGTTGGAGCATTCCGCAGATGAGCTGGATAAAAAGAAGGAAGAAGAAAAAATCGAGCCTAATGACAAATCAGATAATAGAGAGAAAAAAGACGATAAGGTTGAGACTATCGAAGACATTTTTAAATCCATGAACGAGAAACAGCAGACAGCAGTTTTCGCCATGATGGCTGAATTCGTAGACAAAGAAAATCCTAAAAAAGAGGATGATGAATCTAAAGGAGGAGATGACAATATGAAACACAATGTTTTTGACACCGACAAGCGCGATGATAAGAGCTTTCTGTCTCACGCAGACCAGGAGGAGATCCTTAAGCTGGCAAAGACTAGCCAGGTTGGAACATTCCAGTCAGCGCTGGAGATCTATGCTAACGAAAACGCACTTCAGCATGACGCTCTTGCGAGTGGATTTGCTCAGACAGGAGATGGTAATGTAACACTTCTGTTCCCGGAATACAAGGATGTACGTCCTGGTGCACCGGAACTGATTACCAACGACCAGGGTTGGATTACAACCGTAATGAACAAAGTTCATAAGAGTCCGATTTCCAGAATCAGAACCAGACAGGCTGATATCCGTAATATCGATACCCTGAGAGCAAAGGGCTATAAGAAAGGAAAAGAGAAGGCTCAGGCTGGAAACTTCAAGCTTGTTAGAAGAACCACCGATCCACAGACCGTATATATTAAGGATGCGCTTAACCGGGATGATATTGTGGATATCACTGATTTTGATTATGTTAGCTATCTGTACAATATCGATCGCATGATGCTTAACGAAGAACTGGCAACTGCGATTATGCTGGGCGATGGTCGTGATGATGGCGATGAGGGTAAAATCTCTCCGGATCATATCAGACCGATTTGGCTTGATGACGATCTGTACACCATTCATGTTGATCTCGATGTCGCAGCTGCAAAGAAAGAGCTTCAGGGAACTAATACAGCGGCTAACTTCGGTGAGAATTATATCATCGCAGAAGCTATGATCAATACGGCTCTGTATGCAAGAGAAAATTACAAGGGAACCGGAACTCCGGATCTGTTCATTACTCCTCACATGCTTAATCAGATGCTCCTGGCAAGAGATATTAACGGAAGACGTATTTACTCTTCCAAGGCAGAACTTGCTACTGCACTGAATGTCGGCAGCATCAATACTGCGGAGCAGTTCGAGGGCAAGACCAGAACCACATCGGACAACAAAAAGAAGAAGCTGGTTGCTATCATCGCAAATCTGGCAGATTACTCCCTCGGTGCAACCAAGGGTGGAGAGGTTACTCATTTCACTCAGTTCGATATCGACTTCAACCAGGAAAAGTCTCTGCTTGAGACCAGATGCTCTGGTGCGCTTACTCGTGTATACTCTGCAATCGCAATCGAAGAGGATGTAACATCCGCATCTTCTGCTTCTGAGGATCATACCGTCTAAGTCTTAGAGGAGAAAATTCAAAATGAGTAAATTCTACGGGGCAATCGGTTATGCCGTAACAGAGGAGATTCGACCTGGTGTCTGGGGAGAGACGATTACAGTTCGTGACTACTACGGAGATGTTATTCGGAATACTCGACAGTATCAGAGTTCAGATAACCTTAACGACAATCTCAACGTGTCGAATGAATTTAGCATTGTAGCCGATCCGTTTGCTTATGCGAATTTTCATTCGATGAGATTTATCGAGTATATGGGGGCTAAATGGAAAATTTCAAATGTTGAAGTTCAGTATCCCCGTTTAATATTGACCGTTGGAGGTGTTTACAATGAGCAGACGAATGAAACTGCATAATATTCTATGCGCCATTCTCTCGTGCCCGGACAAAGGATTAGAGTGTCGAGCTTATTTTCAACCACCGTCATCGGTAAAAATGAAGTACCCCGCCATCGTTTACGCTCTCGACGATATCGAGAATACGTTTGCGAATGACGGGGTTTATTTGTCTGCGAGAAAGTATTCGGTAACAGTTATTGACAGCGATCCAGATAGTTCTCTCGTTGGCAAGGTGGCATCTATGCCGACAAGTCGATTCAATCGGCATTACACGAAAGACAACTTAAATCACGATGTCTTTGAAATATTCTTTTAAGGAGGACAAATTCTATGAAAAAGAAACTCGTTTGGGATAAGACTGGCGAGCGCCTGTATGAGACCGGTGTCAGCCAGGGTGTCCTTTATCCGATTCAGACCGGCGGCGTATATAACTCTGGTACCGCATGGAATGGTCTTAGCACCGTAACAGAGAGTCCGTCCGGAGCAGAACCTACTGCAATTTATGCAGACAACATCAAGTATCTGAACCTTATGTCCGCAGAGGAATTTGGCGGTACGATCGAAGCTTATATGGCACCGGATGAATTTGCAGAGTGCGATGGTTCCAAAGAAATCGCTCCTGGAGTGTTCGCTGGTCAGCAGAACCGTAAGATGTTTGGCTTATCTTACAAGACACTCCTCGGCAACGATGTTGATTCCAACGATTACGGTTATAAGCTTCATCTTGTGTATGGTTGCTTAGCTTCCCCTTCCGAGAAAGGTTATTCCACTGTAAATGACAGTCCGGAAGCTATTACCTTATCCTGGGAGTTTAGCACCACACCGGTTGAGATTGCAACCTTAATCGATGGAAAGAAGCTGAAGCCTACTTCTATTCTCACCTTCGATTCTACCAAGGTCGATGCTAAGAAACTGGCTGCTCTTGAAGAGATCCTGTATGGTAAAGATCCTTCTTCTGCCGAAGCAGACGATGGTGTTGAACCGAGACTTCCGCTTCCAGATGAAGTAATTAAGATTATGACCGCAGAAGGTTAATAAAAAAATAATACACAAACCACAGATGGAGTCGTATTCAGGAAAGCTGGCGACTCCTTTTTATTTGAAAGGAGAACAAAATTATGTATGCAGTAACAAAGACTTATAAAGATTTTAATGGTGTTGAACGCACTGAAACAAAGCTCTTCAACCTTACCGAAACAGAGGTTATGGAGATGGAATTGGGCACAGCTGGTGGAGTTGCTGAGATGCTTCAGCGCATCGTAGATGCAAAAGATCAGCCGACCATTATCAAGTTCTTTAAGGAATTTATCTTAAAGGCATACGGAGAGAAGAGTGCTGACGGCACATATTTCGAGAAGTCCGAAGAGATTTCCAGAAAGTTTGCCTGCACTCAGTTCTACAATCTTCTGTTTATGGAACTGGCTACAGATGACAGCAAAGCCGCTGAATTCGTAAACCATGTAATTCCGAAAGTTGTAGATATCAAGAAGCATTCGGAAAATCCGGAGATTGCTCCTGTGGTTGCCACCATGAACTAAAGAGGTGAGATCGAATGCTTGAACTTACGATACCAAGAACTGATCTGTGGGATGAGCGGAATCAGCGATTTATCCCTGTAAAGGAACAGAAGTTGCGTTTGGAGCATTCGCTCGTTTCACTTTCAAAATGGGAAAGTAAATGGTGCAAAGTCTTCTTAACTAAAGAGCAGAAGACTATTGAAGAAACCATTGATTATATACGCTGTATGACACTCACACAGAATGTTGACCCGCTGGTCTATCAATGCATTACCAATTCTCACATTGATGCGGTAAATGCCTATATTGAAGCGCCTATGACGGCTTCGACTGTTAAGGAAGAAAAGGGTGGTCCAATAAACAGGCAGCAGATAACCAGTGAGCTTATCTATTATTGGATGACCGCGTATCACATTCCGTTTGAGTGTCAGAAATGGCATTTGAATCGTTTGTTAATGCTTATCCGGATTTGCAATGCGGAAAATAAGCCCCCGAAGAAGAGGAGCAAACGAGATTTATACAGACATCATGCGGAAGTAAACGCCGCAAACAAAAAGAAATTTAATTCGAAAGGATAGTGATTAAAATGGCGAAATCAAGGCAGGCCGTTGTAAATCTTGTCAAATCCTGGGAAGGAAAGAAAGAATCGAACGGTTCACACAAAAGTATTATCGATTTGTATAACGACTTCTTTGAGAAGATCTGCGCCGGCAAATTTCCTCGTGGCATTCGTATGCGCTATGACTGGGCTTGGTGCGCTTGCACCTGGTCTGCATTAGCGGCAGCTCTCCGATATGAGAGCATTATGCCTATGGAAATTTCCTGCTATTACCTCATTGAAGCGGCAAAGAAAATGGGATGTTGGCAGGAGAACGATGCTTATGTTCCGAGTCCTGGAGATGCGATTTTGTATGACTGGCAGGATAACGGATTCGGTGACAACTCTGGCAATCCGGATCATGTCGGTACCGTAATCGAGGTGCATAAGGAATCCGGTTACATGGTTATCGAAGAGGGCAACTACAGTAATGCGGTCAAGAAGAGAACGCTGTCTATTAACGGAAAATTTATCCGCGGCTTCATCACACCAAAGTACGACGACAATACTGTTGCCGCTCCTGGATTAAGCAAGGGTAAAGACATCAAAACCATCGCTCATGAGGTTATCGTTGGACTGTGGGGAAGCGGCGAGAATCGTAAGAAATTGCTTACTGAGTACGGATACAGCTACTCTGAAGTTCAGAACATGGTTAATCAGATTCTGAATGGATCGGCGGTAACACCGTCCAACACCAAACAGGATCAGAACCAGTCAGTTTCAAAGAAAGTGGTGGCTACCTGTTCTGCCAAGCAGTTTAACAAAACCTGTGCTGGTGAATATAAAACAACGGCAGTTCTTTATTGCCGTAATGATGCCGGAACCAATAAGAAAGCTATTTGTAAAATCCCGGCTGGCACTAAGGTTAAATGCTATGGCTACTACACAATGGCAAACGGAGTTAAGTGGCTGTACATCCAGTTTGTACTTGATGGTGTGCAGTATACTGGCTTCTCATCCAGTGCTTACTTAGCAAAGTAGGAGATTCATATGATCACGTTCAGACAAAAGGGTGATTTTTCTAAGCTGACTCGATTCTTAGAGCGAGCAAAGGAATCGGTTCGTCTCGGTGACCTCGATAAGTATGGTCGAGAGGGCGTAGCCGCCCTTGCGTCTGCAACACCAGTTGATACAGGACAGACAGCAAATTCGTGGCACTACAAGATCGAGCAGAAGCAAGGTTCCGTGTCAATCAGCTTTTATAACACAAATATTCAAAATGGAGTCCCTATTGCAGTCATTTTGCAGTACGGACACGCAACAAGAAACGGCGGCTGGGTACAGGGGCGAGACTACATCAATCCTGCTATCCAGCCTATTTTTGACAAAATTGCAGATGCGGCATGGAAGGAGGTTACTAAGCTATGAGTACAACCGTTGACGAACGTGTCGTCGAAATGCGGTTTGATAACAAACAGTTTGAGCAAAATATTCAGACCAGTTTATCAAGCCTCGATAAGTTGAAGAAGAGTCTTAACCTCGAAGGGGCAGCAAAAGGCTTAGAAACCGTAAACGATGCCGCAAATAAATGCAGTGGGAATATGTCACCGCTGAGTAATGCAGTTGAGACTGTGCGAGTGCGATTTTCGGCATTGGAAGTGATGGCGATTACAGCTTTGCAGAACATTACCAACTCTGCACTTGCTGCTGGAAAAAATCTTGTCTCCGCTTTTACCATCGATCCGATTAAAACCGGTTTTGAGGAGTATGAGACCCAGATCAATGCCGTTCAGACAATCCTTGCAAATACCTCTTCAAAAGGCACAACGCTTGATCAGGTAAACAATGCGTTGGATGAACTAAACCATTATGCAGATATGACCATTTACAATTTTACGGAAATGACCCGTAACATTGGTACGTTCACTGCGGCTGGCGTAGATTTGGACACATCTGTAGCCGCTATCAAGGGTATTGCGAACCTTGCAGCCGTATCAGGTTCCAACTCTCAGCAGGCAAGCACCGCTATGTATCAGCTTTCACAAGCATTAGCGGCAGGAACAGTAAAATTACAGGACTGGAACTCAGTAGTAAACGCTGGTATGGGTGGTCAGGTATTCCAGGATGCGCTGAAAGAAACGGCTAAAGTTCATGGAATTGCCATTGATGAGATGATCAAAGATGAGGGCTCATTCAGAGAGACCCTTAGTAAAGGATGGCTTACCTCTGACATCTTGACTGAAACTTTGGCAAAATTTACAGGCGATCTCAACGAAGATCAGCTTCGAACCATGGGATACACCGATGATCAGATCAAATCCATCATGGAGATGGGTAAGACCGCGAATGATGCTGCGACAAAAGTAAAAACTTTTACCCAGTTATTCGACACATTGAAAGAGGCTGCCCAGTCCGGATGGACACAAAGCTGGGAAATTATCGTCGGCGACTTTGAAGAGGCGAAGGAATTACTTACGGAAGTGAGTGATACGTTCAGTGCCGTAATCAATGCTTCTGCCGATGCAAGAAATAAAATGCTTCAGGATTGGAAAGACCTTGGTGGTCGAACCATGATGATCGAAGCAGTAAAGAATGTTTTCGAGGGACTGGTTAGCGTTGCTAAGCCTGTTCGGGAGGCATTTAACGAAATCTTTCCGCCAATGACTGGAAAACAGTTAGCCGAAATCACAGAACGTATCCGTGATCTTACAGCAAAATTCAAAATGGGGGAAGAGAGTTCAAAGAATCTAAAGAATACGTTTAATGGCGTATTTGCAGTGCTTGATATCGTCGGACAAGCTTTCAAAGCTGTTGCTGGTGGTGTCGGCGAATTGATTGGTCTTTTCTTACCGGCTGGAAACGGGGTGTTATCACTTACCGGAAGCTTCGGTGAGTATCTCGTTAAGCTTGATGAAACTGTAAAGAAGACAGATATCTTTGGTAAAGCAGTTTCGACTGTTGTTGATATCGTAAAGACAGTTATTACGTTTGTTAAAACTGCCGGAGAAAAAGTAAAAGAATTTGGAAAAGCCGCAGGGGAGAAGTTCGATTTCCCTGGATTTGAATTATTCCACTCATTCCTTGAACGAGTACATGATCGCATGGCTCAGATTGGTGATGGTGCTGGAAAAATGAAGAGCGGAGTCATTGTTGCTTTTGAGATGATGGGAGAAGCACTGGAAAAATGCAAATTTCTCAAAGTCATGGAAGCATTGTGGACAGCTGTAAAGGTAATTGCTGGCGGTATTGCCGATGCAGTCGGGACTATGATGGGAACACTTGCCGAGAAACTTGGAAATGCAGATTTCAGCGGAGTTCTTGACATTCTTAACAGCATTGCTGTCGGTGGAATTGCTTTATCAGTTTCTAAATTCTTAAAGAGTGTAACCGAACCTCTTGAGGGGTTAAATGGCGTTCTCGAAGGAGTAACTGGAATTCTTGACGGGGTCAGAGGCTGCTTTGAGGCATATCAGACAAATCTTAAAGCTGGAACGCTACTTAAAATTGGAGCAGCAATCGCTTTGCTTGCAGGTTCTATCGTTGCAATTTCCCTGATCGATAGTGATAAACTATCAGCTTCTCTTGGAGCAATTACTGTACTCTTTGCTAATTTACTTGGAGCGATGGCGATTTTCAATAAAATCAGTAGTGATACGGGAAAAGTATCTAAAGCATGTACCGCAATGATTGCTATGTCAGTTGCAGTATCCATTTTGGCAGGAGCTTTGAAGAAGGTTTCAGACCTTGATTGGGGTGAACTTGCAAGAGGGTTGGTTGGAATTGCTGGTCTTACGACTATTGTTGTTGCATCATCTAAAGCCATGGCAAGCAGTCAGAAGCAGGTTATGAAAGGCGCTACCAGCTTAATTATATTTGGAGCGGCTATCAAAATTCTGGCTTCAGCATGTGAGGATTTATCGAAATTACAGTGGGATGAACTCGGACGTGGATTAACAGGAGTAGGAGTATTATTTGCTGAGATTGCTGTATTCCTTAGAGTTGCAAAATTCAACGGGAAAATGATCAGCACTGCAACTGGAATCGTTATTCTGTCGGCAGCAATGAAGGTTTTGGCGTCCGCTTGCAAAGACTTTGGTCAGATGGAGTGGAGCGAGATTGGAAAAGGATTAGCTGGAATTGGTGGATTACTTGCCGAACTTGCTGTCTTTACGAATTTGGCTGGAAATGCAAAACACGTAATGTCTACTGGCGTAGCCTTAATTGCTATTGGCGCTGCAATGAAAATCTTTGCTTCCGCTGTAAAAGATTTTGGTCAATTACAGTGGGATGAAATCGGCAGAGGTTTAACTGCTATGGGCGGCGCACTTGCAGAGGTAGCTATTGCTGTTAATCTGATGCCGAAGAACATGATCGGTATTGGAACTGGGCTCGTTATCGTCGGCGGCGCACTTGAAACCATTGCAAACTGTATGAGTAAATTCGGAGGTATGCAGTGGGAAGAGATCGGTAGAGGTCTTACCGTCATGGGTGGGGCCTTAGCTGAGTTGGCTATCAGTCTCAATTTCATGAAAGGTACGCTTGGTGGATCAGCAGCATTGTTGGTTGCGTCCGGAGCCTTAGCTGTTCTTGCGCCGGTACTCAGTATTTTGGGAGCGTTATCGTGGGAAGCGATTGCGAAAGGACTTATTTCTATTGCCGGAGCATTCACGATTATCGGCGTAGCAGGCGCGGTACTTACACCATTGGTTCCGACTATTCTGGCATTATCGGGAGCGTTTGCATTGATTGGTGTTGGGGTTCTTACAATCGGAGCGGGTTTACTTGCAGCTGGCACAGGACTTTCGGCACTTGCTATCGGATTCACAGCGCTGGCAACTGCTGGTGCCGCTGGAGCGACTGCAATCGTAGCAGCACTGACAGTTATCGTTACTGGTATCGCTGGCTTAATTCCGGCTGTTCTTACAAAAGTCGGAGAAGGAATTATCGCAATCTGCAAAGTTATTGCTGCCGGAGCGCCAGCTATTGGTGAAGCTGTAAAGGCAGTTGTCTTAACGCTGATCGATGTTTTCGTATCCTGTGTACCGCAGCTGGCAGACGGAGCTTTACAATTAGTGGTTGGTGTATTAGCGGCTCTGGTTACTTATACGCCTCAAATTGTAGATCTAGCTTTCAAATTCCTTATTGGAATTTTAGATGGTATTGCTAGTAATCTGCCGTCACTGATTAAAGCTGGTGTCGATGTACTCGTAGCATTTTTCGCTGGTATCGTCGATGCACTGAGAGGAATCGATACTGGAGCTTTGCTAAAAGGAATTGCCGGAATCGGTCTGTTATCAGCTATTATGCTTGCTCTTAGTGCAACAGCATCGCTTGTTCCAGGAGCAATGGTTGGAATCCTTGGTATGGGTGCGGTTGTTGCTGAGATGGCGTTAGTGCTTGCAGCCGTCGGACTCTTATCGAAACTTCCAGGACTTTCTTGGCTTATCGGAGAAGGTGGAAAGCTTTTACAGGGAATCGGAACGGCAATCGGTCAGTTCGTTGGTGGAATCGTCGGCGGATTTATGAGCGGTGTGTCGAGTCAGTTCCCGCAAATTGGAGCTGATTTATCCACTTTTATGAATAATGTTCAGCCGTTTTTACAGGGAGCTAGTCAGATTCAGCCATCTATGATGGACGGAGTAAAGGCATTAGCCGAGACTGTGCTTATTCTGACAGCGGCTGATATTTTACAGGGATTGACTTCTTGGCTTACAGGAGGGTCGTCTTTATCTAAGTTCGGAGAGGAACTTGTACCGTTTGGCGAAGCTATGAGAGATTTCTCGTTAGCTATCGGAAACATGGACGGGGAAATCGTGGCAAATGCGGCGACAGCTGGCAAAGCATTAGCTGAAATGGCAGCCACAATTCC
This sequence comes from Clostridium sp. AM25-23AC, assembly GCF_003435125.1. NCBI lineage: Bacteria > Bacillati > Bacillota > Clostridia > Eubacteriales > Clostridiaceae > Clostridium > Clostridium sp. AM25-23AC. The sequence goes on from NZ_QWGI01000020.1 coordinate 54,517, forward strand.
AAATACAGGCGGATTAGTGTCTTTCTTCGCAGGAGAAAATGACATGACTGCCTTTGGAAAGCAGCTTGTACCATTTGGCGAAGCTATGAGACAGTTCGGGGATGCAATTACTGGACTCGATGCAAATGCCGTTACAGAAGCGGCAATCGCTGGCAAGGCCATGGCAGAGATGGCAACAACCATTCCAAATTCTGGTGGTGTCGTAGGATTCTTTGCTGGTGAAAACGATATGGGTGAGTTTGGAAAACAGCTTGTACCATTTGGCGAAGCAATGAAAGCATTTGGCGATGCGGTTCGTGGACTGGAAGCCGATGCAATCGTCAATTCTGCAACGGCGGGCAAGGCTTTAGTCGAGCTTGCTGATACTGTTCCCAATACAGGTGGCGTTGTAGCATTCTTTACTGGAAACAACGATGTTGATACTTTCGGTGAGAAACTTGTACCGTTCGGTGAAGCTATGAAGGCATATTCTGAAGCTATTATGGGTATGGACTCCGCGGCTATTACGAACTCAGCAACAGCTGGTAAAGCCCTAGTGGAGCTTGCCAACACCATTCCAAATACCGGAGGACTTGTAAGCTGGTTTACCGGTGACAACGATCTTGGTAGTTTTGGTGATAGTCTGGTTCAGTTCGGAAGTGGAATTAAGAGTTATTCGGATTCTATTTCTGGAATCGATACCGGAATCATGTCAAGTGTGATTACCCAGGTGAATCGACTTGTTGAAATGGCTAAAGGAATGGCGGAATTAGATACGAGTGGTATGAGTGGTTTTAGCACAGCACTGATTCAGCTTGGAAACAACGGTATCGACGGTTTCATCAATGCGTTTACAGATGCGAGCGGAAGAGTGACATCCGCCGCGACCTCTATTCTGACGACATTCATCAATGCGGCTAATGCTCAGAAAGGTAATCTGACATCTACGTTTACGACCATGATGCAGGCTGTACTTACGACTCTTACGAACTATCAAACCCAGTTCAATACTGCTGGCTCTACGTTGATGACAAAATTTATCAGCGGAATTAAATCTCAGGACGGAAATACCAAAACTGCAATTACCAACATTATTAGCGGTTGCATCACTGCAATCAATAATAAGCAGACTCAGTTCAATACTGCGGGTGCGAACCTCATGATCAAGCTTATTGCTGGAGTTAAATCGAAAGATTACGAAACCAGAAATGCGTTTGTAAACATCTTAAGTTCATGCCTTACAGCTATCGCGAACAAGTATCCGGAATTTCAAAATGCAGGAATGCAGTGCATGATTAAGTTCATCGCTGGTGTTAAGGAAAAAGCCGAAGAAGTAAAAACAGCTTTCACTGGCAATCTTAATGCTTCTGTAACAGCTATCCGGGATTATCATGATCAGTTTAAACAGGCTGGTACTTACTTGGTGGAGGGATTTGCTGATGGAATCAGTGAGAATACGTACCGCGCGGAAGCTAAAGCCAGAGCAATGGCAAGGGCTGCGGCAGAAGCAGCAGAAGACGAACTGGACGAGCATTCACCTTCCAGAGTAGGATACCACATCGGTGATTTCTTTGGATTGGGATTCGTTAATGCCATCGGAACTTATGCGGTGAAGGCATATAATGCCAGTGCTGAAATGGCTGATTCGGCAAAAACAGGTCTCGGAAATGCAATCGCAAAGGTTAAGGATATGATCGACAACGGTGTTGATGGTCAGCCTACGATTCGACCGATTCTGGATCTGTCAGACGTTGAAGAGAAGAGTCATCGACTGAATACGCTGTTCAGTAGATCGCAGGCTTTAACCGTCAGCACAGGAATTGCAGCAGCTCGTGGACGGAATCTTCAAAATGAAGATACTAATCCGAATACAGGTAACTCTTATAACTTTACACAGAATAACTATTCGCCTAAGGCACTGTCGAGAACAGAGATTTATCGGCAGACGAAGAATCAGTTCTCGGCGATGGAAAGGATGGTGGAAACTTGATTCGAGCAGTCACGTTTACGAACTATCTTGGCGATAGTATCCGACTTGATTTGGCGAGACCGGAGGAATCCGGTTTCATCATCAAGTCTGTAACTGGCTTGGGACCAGGAAAAGCGAACATCAATACGACGGAAATCGCTACAAACGATGGAAGTCTGTTCAATTCTTCAAGGATGCCGAGCCGAAACATTGTTATTTCTCTTGCGTATATGTGGAAGGATTCCATTGAAGACGTAAGACAGCTTTCATACAAGTATTTTCCTATTAAAAAGAAGCTCACAATGCTTATCGAAACCGATAATAGGCAGGCAGAGATTGAAGGGTATGTCGAATCAAACGACCCAACAATCTTCAGTAAAGACGAGGGTTCGGATATCTCAATCGTGTGTCCGAATCCTTTCTTTTACTCTGCCGGAAAAGACGGAATCAACACAACCATCTTCTATGGTGTAGAGGCACTGTTCGAGTTTCCTTTCAGTAATGAATCTCTTAAGGACCCGTTACTAGAAATGGGAGAAATCAAAAATGAAACAGAGCAGGTGGTTGTATACAATGGCGACGCTGAAATCGGAGTGACTATTACGATTCACGCAATCGGTGAAGCCAGCAATATTACGATCTACAATACCGGTACTCGTGAAGTGATGCGGATCGATACCGATAAATTGGAGAAATTCACTGGCTCTGGAATTATAGCAGGTGATGAAATCATTATCTGCACCGTAAAAGGAAACAAGTCGATTACGCTTCTTAGGAACGGAAAGACTACAAACATCTTGAACTGCCTGGATAAAAACGCTGATTGGTTCCAGCTTGCGAAGGGCGACAACATCTTTGCTTATACGGCTGAGTACGGAAGTACAAATTTACAGTTTAAGATTGAGAACCGTATAGTCTACGAGGGGGTATAAGCACTATGGATGTGACAATTTTAAACACCAACCTAGATGCTGTCTCTATTGTGGATACGTACGAGTCCTTCATCTGGACAGATCGGTATTACGCTTACGGTGACTTTGAACTGTATGAAGCAATGCGAGAGGGTCTTCTTGACTACATCAAACAGGATTACTATTTGCAGAGCAAGGAATCTGAACATGTGATGATCGTGGAGAAAATCCAGATTACTTCAGATACCGAAGACGGTAACCATGTAACGGTTACTGGGCGTTCATTAGAATCTATCCTCGACAGGCGAATCGTCTGGGGACAGAAACTATTAAGCGGAAATCTTCAAAATGGAATAAAAACACTGCTCAACGAGAATGTAATTTCTCCGTCAGACAGCAATCGAAAAATTCCAAACTTTATTTTCAAAGAATCAACCGATCCAGCAATTACAAAGTTGAAAATGGAAGCTCAGTACACGGGAGATAACCTGTATGATGTCATCCAGAAAATTTGCGAGGAGCAGGGTATCGGTTTCAAGATCACTCTGAATGATGAAAATCAGTTCGTATTTGAGTTGTATGCCGGTTCAGATAGATCATACGATCAGACGGAGAATCCCTACGTTATATTTTCACCGAAATTCGAGAACATCATCAATAGTAACTACATCGAATCTAAAGCTTCGTTGAAGACAGTGACCTTGGTTGGTGGAGAAGGTGAGGGCGCCGATCGAAGATATACTACGGTTGGTGGTGGCTCTGGTTTGAATCGCAGAGAATTGTTTACGGACGCTCGTGACATTTCTTCAAATGTTGGAAGCGATGATGCGTTGACCGATGCCGAGTATATGGCACAGTTGCAGCAAAGAGGAAAAGAAAAGCTTGCTGAAAATGTGAGCATTACCTCATTCGAGGGAGAAACAGAAACAACTATCATGTTCCAGTATGGAAAAGATTTCTTTAACGGGGACATTGTACAGATTGCGAACGAATACGGACACGAGACAAAAGCTCGTATTCTTGAAATTGTTCGTTCAGAAGATAAGGACGGTTATTCCGTCTATCCGACTTTTAAGACTATAGAACAGGAAGGAGCGTGATGAAGAAGTGAGTGTAACATTTGGATTTTATAATTCAAAAGAAGGAGATCGGCGCTACGATGCTATTCAGATGTCCAGCATTTTCGATGGAATCATTCAGGACGGAATATTGCAGCATGTCGGAACTGCAATGGTTGTAAAAGAATCGGAAGCAATGATTATCAACGTTGGTGTCGGACGAGCCTGGTTCAATCACACTTGGACGCTGAATGACGCTCTGTTACCGTTAGTAGTTCCACAGTCCGAGATTCTGCTGAACCGATATGATGCAGTTGTGCTTGAAGTGGATTCGAGAGAGGCCGTCAGAGCAAATGACATCAAAATTATTAAAGGAACCCCAGCATCGAATCCAACGAAACCTACGATGGTGAAGACAAATGATCGCTGGCAATATCCGCTGGCGTATATTTATGTCGGCGCCGGAGTTACTTCTATTCGACAGGCAAACATCACGAACTGCGTTGGAACTTCAGAGTGTCCATTCGTAACGGCTCCATTGGACAAGGTCGAAATCGATGATTTGATTGCTCAATGGCAGGACCAGTGGAAAGAGTTCTACGAAAAGCAGACTACTGATATGGAAGAAACAAATAAGTTTTGGAAAGAGCAGTGGTCTACCTGGTTTCTGGCACAGACTGAGGAGATTCAGTCTGCATATTTGACATGGGAAGCTCAGTGGAACCTTTGGTACTCGGAGCACACAGCAGATATGGAAGCCACAAGTACCTATTGGAAAGAAAAATGGGAGGCGTGGTTCAACGAATACACAAGCACCAATACTGCTGAAATGGCTGACTGGAAACAGAAATCAGAAACAGAATTTCGTGGTTGGTTTGAGCAGTTACAGGCACTGCTGGACAGCAATACGGCAGCGAGTCTTGCGAAAAAACTTCTGGAATTACAGAAGCAGGTAGATATTCTTAATCAGTTCAGTTCCAACCTTGAAAACGAATACACGGTATATCAGAAGCTTTACGACAATGGATACCGTACTTATGGAGACGTGCTCGATTCTTCGGATGCATCCATTACTGACAGCAATTTGGATACGGTCATTGGACGTACATATTCCAGTGATCTTCTCCGTGACAGCAATGGCGATGTTATTGAAGGTCGGGCTATTTTTGTCATCAAATAAAGGAGGATTCATTAAATGAAAATCACAGACTACGAAAAGGTCCAGGCATTAGCGGCAAGTAATATTTTTCTGCTTGATGGACCTAACGGAACAAAGACCATCGCAGCAGATGCTTTAGCAAAAGCGTTAATCGGTCTTTTAAGTTCCAAAGATTTTATCGGAGGAGTAAATCTTTCCGAGCTTACACAGGTGAATGCATTAGTATCCGGCAACAAACTTCTTGTTGGGACTACGGAAGGAAACAAGGCTATCGCTGCTGAAGATGCGCTCTTTGCTATACTGGACAGCTTCGCTCCAGTAGAGCTTCGCCGAGTTCTTTTCAGAGGTAAGAACCTTGGAACCGCTCTGACAGCGGTACAGAAAGCTGCTATTAAGGACGGTTCCTTTAAAGGAATGTTCCTTGGCGATTATTGGAGTATCGGAGGCCGTATCTGGCGTATCGTTGATATGGATTACTGGTACAACTGCGGTGACACTACATTTACCAGCCATCATCTTGTGATCATGCCGGATGAAGCGCTTTACAATGCACAGATGAATACTACCAATATTACAACCGGTGGATACGTTGGTTCTGAGATGTATAAAAAGAACCTGGCGAACGCAAAGACAATCGTCAATGCAGCTTTCCAGGGTTCTGTTCTTACTCACAGAGAACATTTATGCAATGCAGTTGCTAATGGAAAACAGTCTGGAGGAGCATGGTTTGATTCCAGCATTGAACTTCCTAGTGAAATTATGATGTATGGCCATATTCATTTCGGCAATGCATCTGATGGAAATACGATTCCGAATATTTACACCACTAGCAAAACTCAGCTGGCATTGTTTATGGTATGCCCGAGATTTATTACAGACAGATCTCATGCACAGTGGTTAAGAGATGTCGTTTCTTCGGCTACCTTTGCCATTGTGGCCAGCAATGGCGGTACGCTCTGCAACGGCGCTTCGAACTCTTGTGGGGTTCGTCCGGTCTTCCCGGTTGGTTAATTAAAATCGCGGGGCCTTGTGCCCCGTTTATATTTTTGAAAGGAGCTTCTAATCATGGAAGAGAAAATCTATAAAATTACCCTCGGTGACGGGACTGAGATTTCCAATCTTAAGCTGAACGGAAACAATTTCATTTCTACGGAAACGATCGAGGAATCTGTATTTGCAGATAACTGCTCTCCGGTTACTATCAGCGACGGAACAACCGAGACTGTTCATCCTAACATGGAACTGGTTCAGATCGTTGAGCAGATTCCTGGGGAATACTGGTTTGTCCTTAGAGATATTTCTGAGGAGGAATTTGCCAGAACCAAAATGCAGTCTGACATCGCCTACATTGCAATGATGTCCAATGTAGAGCTTTAAGAAGGAGGATCACCATGGAACATAGCAAGAATTACAGTAAAGTAAAGCTTTGGTACCGCATGAAAATGTGGAATGAGACCAAGGTTCGTAATGCGGTGAAGATGGGCTGGATCACCAAAGAGGAGTTCGCTGAGATCACCGGTAAAGATTACGAATGAGCGTTCTGTTAGGCGACAGGAAAGAGTCAAAATTCGAAGCGATTACGTACTCGATCGAGTTGCATGATATGCTGATACTCCTTATGCAAAGGGGATTTGGTGTTAAGGATGTGGACAGCTTTGTTCGGAAGAAGTATGCGTATGGAGAAATTTCGGAAGAAAACTTTGCTAAGTACAGAGAACTGATGCGGAGTTTCAAATCGAAAGTAAATCAGTGTGCTTCCTTAATAACGAGCAATGTTAGAGCGGCAAATACCATTTACCCACGGTCAATGCACGAGTACGAGACCAGGAGAGATTACCAGAATGCGGCCATTGTAAATTGCGAGCAGCTCATCAATGAGTTACAACGGGTTGTTGAAATATTTGATGTAGATCTGAATTTATACAACCGGTATGTTAAAGCTATCGACCGAGAAATCGGATTGATAAAAAGGTGGCGTCAAAGAGACATGGCGATTAAGTCGCGGTTAGAAAAAGGGTAACATCTAAAAAATTGCGTCGTTTCTTCGGCTAACTTTGCCAATGTGAACAACAATGGCAATACGAACTACAACAACGCTTCGAACTCTAATGGAGTTCGTCCGGATTCTTCGATTAACCAACGAAGAAGGAGATGCTATCCGTTCCGCAAGGATAAATAATAAAGCCTAATACAATTTACTACGGTAAGTATTGTTATAACGGTGAATAGGTTATGAACTACGAGGAGATTGTCTGTGACGCCAATAACTTGTATAGGGCTTATAAGGTCTCTGTAAAGAGCAGCAAATGGAAAGAATCGACGCAAAAATTCATGATGAATTTCCTGCGGTACATATTTGAAATCCAAGATGATATCATCAATAGGACACTTCAAAATGGACCGACACAAGAATTCGAGCTGCACGAAAGAGGCCGGATAAGACCTATTACAAGCATTCAAATCCGCGATCGCATCGTCCGACATTCTCTGTGCGATGAGGTTTTACTTCCAGAAGTTAGGAAACATATCATTTATGATAACTGCGCATCTATCAAGGGGCGCGGAATTTCACAACAGAGAAAACGATTCGAAATCCATCTCCACAAATACTACCAATTATACGGAAATGACGGTTATATTCTATTCGGTGACTTTTCAAAGTTCTATGACAATATTATCCATGAGATTGCCAAACGAGAATTGCTGAAGCTGTTCGATGACGATGAGTTTATTGACTGGCTTTTAACGTTGATATTTAAGGGCTTCCAGGTCGATGTTTCGTACATGTCTGACGAGGAATACGAGGCTTGTGTGACCGATACTTTCAATAAACTGGAGTATCGGAACATTCCAAAAGAGAAGCTCACTGGCGAAAAGTGGATGGAGAAGTCTGTCAATATTGGAGACCAGCTTTCGCAAGTCATTGGAATTTATTATCCGTATCCCATTGACAATTACGTCAAGTATGTACGTCAGCAGAAATTTTATGGAAGGTATATGGACGATTGGTACATCATGAATCCCAGTAAAGAAGAGCTTGAAGACTTGCTCGAAAACATCTGTGAAATTGCAGCTGAACTGGGAATCCATATCAATCGTAAGAAAACTAGAATCGTTAAGATTTCGAGCAAATACAAATTCCTGCAAATCAAGTACGCACTTACAGATACCGGTAAAGTCATCAAACGAATAAATCCGGATCGAGTTACCGCCATGCGTAGAAAACTCAAGAAACTTGCCGTTAAGGTTGGAAATGAAGAAGCGGATTACGACAATATCGAGAACATGTTTCGCGGTTGGATGGGAGGTCATTATAAGCTCTTATCCAGAGAACAACGAAAGAATTTAATACAGCTTTACGAAGACCTATTTAGTAAGAAAATCACAATAGTCAACAAGAAGCTGATTGTTTCTGATAGGTCTGCATGATTGCACATAAAGAAGGAGGAAACGATGGAACCATGGTTTCAGGTTGTACTTACGATCTTTAGCTCAGTTCTTGCATCTTCTGGGCTGTGGGCCTATTTGCAAAAGAAAAGCGAGCAAAAAGATGTTAAAACAGAGATGCTTATTGGATTGGCACATGACAGGATCATGTATCTTGGAATGTCATATATTGACCGTGGGTGTGTAACCCAGGATGAATATGAAAATCTGAGGGTATATCTCTACGAACCCTACGAACGTATGGGCGGGAATGGTTCAGCAAAGCGAATTATGCAGGAGGTGGACAAACTCCCGATTCATAAATTTATAGAGAAGGAGGAAGAGCACAATGAGCATGAGTAACAAGACATACGATATCCTTAAGTGGATTGCTATGTATCTGCTTCCGGCTGCTGGTACATTATATTTTGCACTGGCTGGAATCTGGGGTCTCCCGTATGGAGAGCAGGTAGTCGGAACCATCACTGCGGTTGATACTTTCCTTGGTGTTATCCTTGGAATCAGTACATCCCAGTACAACAAGACTGCTGATAAAGAAAAATAATGAAAGTGTCATGGAGGACTAAACATTATGGCAAATATGAATGTAAACAAAGTCATTTACGGGGGGGATGTCCTTATCGATCTTACTGGCGATTCCGTCAGTGCAGATAAGGTCCTCAAAGGTATTACTGCTCATGATAAGAGTGGTGCAAAGATCACGGGTACCTGTACATTCGACAGCGATACTTCCGAAGATACCGCGGCTGTCGCTGAGATTCTCGTAGGAAAGACTGCGCACGCCCGTGGAAGTAAGCTTACAGGTACTATGAAGAACAACGGCGCTGTCAAGGGTATCATCTCAACTGTGGCTGGAGAATATACAGTACCGCAAGGCTATCATGATGGCTCTGGTAAGGTGTCTATTGACGCCACCGAACAGGCAAAGCTTATTGCTACTAACATTCGTGAGGGTGTGACGATTCTTGGCGTTGAGGGTGCCATGTCTGGTTCTGAGGATATGAAGCCACAGAGCAAGGAAGTAACACCGTCCAAAGAAGCTCAGACGATCATGCCCGATGAAGAGTACAACTGCTTATCTCAGGTTACAGTTAAGGCAATCCCATATGTAGAAACCGATAACTCTGCCGGAGGAAAGACTGTTACAATCGGATAAGGAGGTTTTGTCAAATGGCTGCGAATAAAGTCGTATTCGGCAATAAAGTTTTGATCGACCTTACCGGCGATACTGTTACGGAAGAAGCTTTGCTAAAGGGCTATACAGCACACAAAGCAGATGGTACAATTATTACCGGAACGGCTTTCGCAGGATATCCTAATGAGTTCGTGTTCTTAGACAACATCCAGGACTCAAGTGGAAACCCAATCAAAGACAGTTCCGGTAAAACAATTCAGGGACAAACCATCTATCGCAAAGCTCGCAACTCGGTTCTTTTGGATTCTACGGGCGATGTGATTGAAGACGGTTTTGAACAGTAGATAGAGGTGGTTAAGTTTGTGTGGGTGTCGTTTATTTCTCGATTATTCCTACATTTGAACCCTCTAGGTACTGTAAATGCTGGATAGTTTGTTTCTACAATAGAATTCATTTTATTTATAAAGAGAGGTGACAAAACATTTTCAAAATCTTAATACAAATATGTTGAGAAAAGATAAACTATGTTGGATTATAGTTCGTAAGCACAACTAAAATGAATGGTTTACTAAATTTAACCTAAATAAAGAATTATATATTGTGACAAATACAACTCTCATATCCTTTAAAATGTAAATACTACTATTTTATTATGGATTTGCAATGAAAAACTTGAAAGGTGGAGATAATATATTACAAATGCATAAGTTAGCTATATGAAATGATATAAATGCTTCAAAAATTCAAAATTCTATGTATAATCTATATTTTAGGAGGATAAAGTTATGAAACACAACAAAATTACCATAAGTATTTTAATGATCTTTGTCATATTATTATCTGTTGGATGTAGTAATAATCAAGAAAACATTTCTGATGGCAATGAAAATGTTAATGCAGATTATGATTTTCTATTTCAAGAACTGGAAGAAAAATATGATGCTACATTAGGAATTTATGCACTTGATACAGAAACTAATAAAGAAATTTCTTATAATGCAGATGAAAGATTTGCATACTGTTCAACATATAAAGCTTTAGCTGCCGGTGCCATTTTAGAAAAATACTCTATTGAAGAACTTGATAATGTAATATATTTTGAAGAAGAAGATGTTTTATCTTATGCACCAGTTGCAAAAGATAAAGTAGATACTGGAATGACTATTAGAGAAATATGTGATGCTGCAGTTAGACAAAGCGATAATACTGCTGGAAATCTACAATTTACTCTTCTTGATGGACCTAATGGTTTTAAACAATCATTAAGTAAAATTGGTGATACTGTAAGTGAGCCTTCTAGAATAGAAACTGAATTGAATGATGCTGTACCTGGCGATATAAGAGATACTAGTACTCCTAAACAATTGGCTTTAAATTTAAAAGAATATGCAACTGGAGATATATTGTCAGATGATAAAAAAGAGATTTTTATAGATTGGATGTCAAATAATGCAACTGGTGATGAATTAATTCGCGCTGGTGTACCAAGTGATTGGATTGTGGCAGATAAAAGTGGTGCTGGTTCTTACGGAACACGAAATGATATCGCTATTGTAACACCCCCAAATAAAAAACCTATATTTGTAGCTGTACTTTCAAAAAAAGCAGAACAAGATGCAGAATATGACAATAAACTGATAGCAGATGCCACAAAAATCATCTTTGATTTAATATCATAAAAATTGATTCACTCAAAAATAAATTAATATACCAAAATACAATTACAAAAGTTTTATCTTAGAAACTCTCAAAAAGAACCATAGATAAGATTCTTCTATGACGATATAGGTGAAATACTTGAATTCAAGCATTTCACCTTTTTTGTAAGGATATGTAGAAAAGTCTATAAATAAGGATGCTTCTATAACAATTTGGAATACTTAAAATTAGAGATTTGAACCTTATGTTATAAATACTATCTATCTAACGGGTATCGATAACAGGCGGCTTTTCAAACATTTTAACCAAGATATTGATTTACTCTGAAATCCTATTTCATATATAATACTCAGTTTATCATAGTTCTGCGCTCAGTTCCGAATGGTATTAGTTTACCTTTTGCTTGCTTCGAAAGTAAAGCAATATAGTATCTTTAGCAAGGCAGTATTGATTTGAAGTACACTCCTTTGCTTATTTAGCTTTCTATAGGTCGCATTCAAATATTCCACCTTGTTTGACGACAGATTTCGGCATAATAGGTTTGATGAAAAAGCCTTTAAACACATTTTAAGAGGTCTAAAAATTCAAGTCGTTAAAAAAGTGATAGTGATAATAGATAACACCAATTAAAATGCAAAAAAACTTTATCTTTCTTTCGTTTTTTATGTTTTTTATTCAACCGGAGAAATTGATAAAGCTGGATATTACTACAAATTAGAAATATAAATCTAATCTATCAAATATGGAGGAATGACTATGAAAAAAATATTTGCACTTGCTTTTTGTTTTGTAATGAGTAGCTTTGTTTTGGCGGGCTGCTCGGGAAAAGCGAACCTTTTGAGAAAAAAAGTTTTACGCCGGATACAAAGGTCAACGAAATAAATCTTGATGTGAGGGACAGAGAAATTGAAGTAACACTATCTGACGACGAACAGGTGCATATCCAATATTCTGAAAACAGCAAAGAGTATTATGATATTTCTGTTTCCGATGGAAATGTGCTGACTATGGTAAATGCCAACAACAAAGAATGGACGGATTATATCGGGGGAAAACCCTCTACCAAAGATCGGAAAATCGTATTACAAATGCCGACTACACTTCTGGATACTGTTACGCTATCTACGACAAATGAAGATATATCACTTCCAGTATTGGCTGTTACGGGAAGCATTGATATTTCGACTAACGACGGAAACATCACTTTTGAGAGCTTAGATGTAGGAAATACCTTGACTTTGACCGTTAAAAATGGGGATATTTCTGGCATGATTGGAGGCAGGTATGAGGATTTCGTCATTCAATCAGAAGTCAAAAAAGGTGATAGCAGTTTGCCAAAACATAAAGATATTGGTAAAAAAACACTAAAAGTACTTTGCAATAACGGTGATGTTGATGTTACGTTTGTGGTATAAATAAAAAAATATAAAGACAGGAGAAAAGATAATAATGATAACAAAGAATAAATTTTATTTGAAAATGATATTTACAGCATGTATATGTGCAATTATTTTAACTGGCTGTGGTAGTAAGTATACTGTAGAGGAAAAAAGCTTGGTTGAAAACCAAAAAGAAAATCAAGAAACACTGGAAAATGGAGTAAACAGAACTTCTATGGAAAAAAGTATGGAATTTTCCGATGAAAGCACAGAGAAAATACCAGAAATAGTAGAGGTAGACTGGTCAGAGTATTTTAATGGATTGAATGGAACAGCAGTTATATATGATGCATCCAATAAAAAATATACAATTTATAATCGTGATCTTGCAATTACAAGAAGTTCACCATGTTCGACATTTAAAATTATTTCTTCTTTGATTGCCTTAGAAAACGGAATTATTGAAACGGAAAACTCTACTAAAACATGGAGTGGTGAAATATTTTGGAATGAAGATTGGAATAAAGATATTGATTTTCAAGAAGCTTTTCGTACTTCTTGTGTATGGTATTTCAGACAGGTCATTGATGATATTGGAGAAGATTTAATGCAGAAGGAATTAGATAAGCTCCAATATGGTAATTGTGATATTTCTGATTGGGAGGGACGATTAAATACAAATAATAGTAATAGAGCTTTGACGGGCTTTTGGATTGAATCTTCTTTAATGATTTCACCCAAAGAACAAGTGGAAGTAATGGAGCATATCTTTGGAAAAGAATCGAATTATTCAGAAGAAACACAGAATACATTAAAGCAAGTTATGCTTTTATCAGAGGTTGATAGTACTGACATTTCTATATATGGAAAAACCGGAATGGGAAAAGTCGATGGTATTGTTGTTGACGCTTGGTTTACAGGGGTTGCGGAAAGTAAAACAGGAGATGTGTATTTTTGTGTGCGTCTTGGAAGAACTGATGGTATGAATGTATCCAGCACATTGGCAAAAGAAATAGCAATCGATTTGGTTCAAATAACATTACAATAAATACAAAATGAAATATAGTTAACTAGATAGTGTCTACACGAGTTTATGCCAAAATTGCACACCAATGGCAATGCAATAAATTTGCACTACTGCTAGAAATAATACTGTGCTTTGAGAGTATGAGAAAATCTCTGTAAATAAGATTCTTCTA
>NZ_QWGI01000021.1:0-20897 GCF_003435125.1 Clostridium sp. AM25-23AC
ATCGATGCCAAAAGGACAAAACAGTATATCGCGGAGGCGATGGTATGAATAAATTCTACGATTTATTAAAATATATTATCTATGCGAGTTTCTACGTGATTGTAATTAAAACGGGTATGGATTTCTATGAGTATAAGCGCTTTCCGAAACTATACGAACCGAATTCTGCACCGTGGTATACGGAAGCGTTACTGTATTGCGTCGCTTCTTTTGCGGTGATCATCGTATGTTTCGCGCTTAGAGTAATCATAAAGCGAAAGATGAAGAAGGGGTGAGTCATATGTTTATGCTGTTTGAGTTTATGTTTCCAATTATCTTCGTAATGGTTTTCGGCATGATCATCTTCCAGTTTGTGACAGGAATCGGAACATGGCATAAAAACAATCAGTCACCGCGTTTGTCGGTGAGCGCAACTGTAGTTGCAAAGCGAGAAAACGTATCGCATCACAGCCATCCAAATGGAGGTGATCCATCTGGTGCGCATGGGTATCATACGACCTCGAGTACCAGTTACTATGTAACATTTCAGGTGGAGAGCGGTGATCGGATGGAATTGCAGATTTCCGGTAGGGAATATGGAATGCTGGCAGAAGGAGACATTGGGAAACTTACTTTTCAGGGGACGAGATATCTATCATTTGAGCGTGTGTGATGGTAGTGTCAAAGAATCTATGAAAAACTGAGTCAAATAAAAGGCTCAAAATCTTGGTGGCTAACTTGGTGGATATCTTGATGGGTGTCATCCTCTAAATTATCATAGGTTGCGTCATAGGACTTATCTTTGGCTGTGCCTATGATAGAGTGATCATAAGCGATTCTCTCAACTGGATCAAAAATGATGAATGGTTTGTTTCACGGCTGTTTATCCTTCGGATGGAAACAGCAGGAATTGAGACCATTAGGGCAGCCAACATCAAGAAAAAGGGAACATAAAAAAGCAGAGCATTGCTAATGCTGCAATGTTCTGCTTTTTATGTTTGTGTTAGGCTTTGCTGGCAGTAGTCTACCAGAATTTCTCATTACGGTGTTTTGCTAAAGGAATCAGATGGAGCTATACCCTGGATTTTCCTGTATTCTCTGGGCGACATTTTGACTATAGCCTGAAAAGCGCTTGAAAACTTTCCCTGGGTTTGGTAGCCTACCTGGGAAGCAATGTCCGCGATAGTGGCATTTGTTTCCCGTAATAATTTCATAGCCTGACGCATCCGAAATTCCTTCATATAGGTGGCGATAGGCTGGCCGTAGACTGCCTTGAATATCTCCTTTAGAGTAGAGGTATTTATCAAATACTGTTTAGAAAGTTCTTCAATCGTAAATCGTTGATCCAAGTGCTCTGTCAACTGTTGATGAATTTCTTTTATCAATTCGGTTTGCTGGGAGAAGTATTGGGTCAGTTCTTTATGCTCTGATTTCATGTTGCTCAAATAAATCAAAATTTCCAGCACCTTCAATTTCAAGAGGGAGATTCGAACGGACACAGGAGCAGAAAAGAGTGGGGCAAAAATATGCTCTAAATCGGAACAGGACGGGATTGCGGATGGCTTTCCGGAGCAAAATCGATCTCGTAACTGGTCTGCCTCCACACCGGCATTCTTTAAAACTTCCGGGCAAATGGAAGAGAGCTGTTCCAGATCCACGGAAATGGAGATCCCCTCGGAATATCCTAAGGGAAACATCATGGCGGAATCCGCGCAGCAGGCCATACTGTGCACAGTCACATCACCTGCACCTAAATAGACGGCAGTACCGCCTTGCATATTCCAACCCACGCGACCACTGCGACAATAGTAAATTTCTAAAACAGAATCCGAAGCATCGTGCCGAAACTTGACCTCTGAAGCAAGAAAAACATTGAAGGATACCTCTATTCCAGGAAAAGTTTCATATGCCTCCATACACCCTTTTCCAGCGGTAACCGCTCGAAACTGTTCTCCAAAGAGTGTGCTGCCCGTTCCACCAGCCCGGCAATGCTTCAAGGCGAGGGTGCCGTTTGGAATCTTTTGGAGTTTTTGAGCGATAACTTTGGACTCTTCTTTTTTCATTGCGTTCCTTTCTGTGTTTCTACTTGCGCCGGACAGGCAATCTTTACAAGCCACTCAATCATGTGGTGGAAATTTCGAGCCTGTTCGGTATCAGCCGCTTTATAATAGACCTCTTTTCCGTCCCGGCGGCTAACGATCAGACCTGCTGATTTCAAC
This sequence comes from Clostridium sp. AM25-23AC, assembly GCF_003435125.1. Lineage (NCBI taxonomy): Bacteria > Bacillati > Bacillota > Clostridia > Eubacteriales > Clostridiaceae > Clostridium > Clostridium sp. AM25-23AC. Next base: position 2,199 of record NZ_QWGI01000021.1, read on the forward strand.
TGCTTGAGATGGTGAGAAACTGCAGGACTGCTCATATCTACCATGGCCGAAAGATTGATAACACATTCCTCACAGTGGCAAAGCAGCCAAAAAATGCGAATACGGCTGCCATCCCCCAGCTGCTTGAAAATATCAGCTACGGTTTGGAAGTTTTCTACGCTGGGCATATATTCCAGTTCATGCTCGATAGTTTGTCCGTGGTCGTGGGGTAAGCGGTTCTGAATCATTTAGCACTCCTCCTTGAAGTCTATCTTACCATAGGCCGGAGAGAAAAGAAACTTTACTTCTGAGATGTTTCTGGTTCAGGGCCAGCGTCATGGGTGTAATCCAAGATACGGACACCATCGCCTACCTCTTTCTGTACCAGCTCCCGCATACGTTTGGCGAAAGGACAGGGGTAACCAATGGGAGTCCCTTTGCTGATACAGGAAGCAAAAGCAATGGTGTCAGCGCCCTGTTCTACCAGAGAACGGGCCCGCAGCACCGCTTTTTTTCCGGGGCAGCCACCGCAGTTGATAAAGCCCACTAACTGAATGTCATCCTCTCCCATAAAAGCGCCTTTTCTCTCTCGGATTGTCCGAAAATCCCGGCTTCCGGGGCAGTAATCCTCTGTCTGCATACAACGAATAATGCCAAGTTTCATATTGATTTCCTCCTTAATTTAGGGCCGGCCATTTAGATTGGGCCGGTCCATTGTCTATTATTATGTAACCAGCTTTTCCAACCGCTGGTTGGAAATGTCCTCGCAGTAGCGATCATCTTCAATCATTCGCAAAATACGGGATATAGGCCTCTCCGGTTCTCAGTATAGTCCCGCAAGGAGGTTCCGTATTTCCCGTTCAGAAGAATTTTTGTCCCAAATGGAAGAGTTTCATGTGATATTGTTCCAGCACATCTTTCAGCGTGATTTCTTGCATTTTTTGTTCCGCTGTTTTTTGAATGTCCAAGTAAAAATCCCGCAGCACCAGTTGAATGTTCACGCCCACGCCACAAGCGGGGTTGGTGTGGATGTCCTGATGGAGCAGGGGCTTGTTGCCCTCTACTGCCCGATAGGCATCCAGCAGAGTGATTTTCTCCGGCTCACGAGCCAGAGCGGGTCGGGGATGTCCCTTCACGCTGACCAGCAGCCCTCCTTTCCGCAGGGCGGACATGAGCTGGCGCACATAGGCAGGATTCGTCTGAATGCTCTCTGCCAGCTTGTTACTGGTTAGGTCGCAGTCTGGGTACAGAGCGATAAAAGCCAGAATATGAACAGCATCGCTAAGGCGGGTGGGATATTTCATGGACTGATCTCCTTTTTTCTTTGATGTTATTTTTATTATAACAGCATATTGACAGCAGCGCAAGAGGATGCTAAAATGATTTGAAGTAAGAATAAAAATAACACCCACCTGAAAGGAATGGCGACAATGAACTTCTATGATGATTTGGTCATGCAGACCCAGATGAATTATTCCAAGTACCATCCTATCTATGCTTCCGGCAGTACGCCTTATCAGCTGACTGACAAAAAGCCGCTGCCGTATAGCGAACAGATCGATCGGTTGGTACAGGAGGTAAAGGAAGCTGACTGTGTGGTAGTGGGCGGGGCCTCCGGCCTGTCCGCTGCCGGTGGTGGAAATTTTTACTACGAGGACAACGACTCCTACCGGAAATACTTCCGGCCTTTTGCTGAGAAGTACCACTTCAAAGGTGCTTTTGCAGGGATGATGCACACCTGGAAGACAAGGGAAGAGTATTGGGGGTATCTCGCCACCTTCCTTCACACCACCCAGACCGCACCTGTGCGTCATCCCTATCTGGATTTAGACGCTTTGCTGAAAGGCAAGGACTTCTTCATCCTCACCACCAACCAGGATACCCAGTTTGTCAAACTCTACCCGGAGGAGAAGGTGGCGGAAATCCAGGGGGATCACCGCTTCTTCCAGTGTGCCGCCTGCTGTACCGATGACACCTGGGATGCGGTAAAGCCGGTGGCTGATATGGTAACCGCTATGGGGGATGGCACGAAGATTCCTACGGATCTCATTCCTCGGTGCCCTCACTGCGGCGGTGAGGCATTCCCCTGGGTGCGGGGATATGGAAATTTCCTGCAAGGAAAGAAATACGAAGAACAGTACGAAAAAATTTCTCGCTACGTACTGGAACACAAAGACAGCAAAATTCTGTTCCTGGAGTTGGGCGTTGGCCGAATGACTCCCATGTTTATCCAGGAGCCTTTCTGGAACCTGACCCTCAGCTTTCCCCATGCTCGATATATTGCTATCAACGACAAATATGACTTACTGCCCAAGCAGTTGGAGGATAAGGGCATGACCATTGTGGCCGACATTGCTCAAGTGCTGCGGGATGCACAGAACACCATGGAAAGCGGAGATAACGATCAATGAGGGTTGGAAACCAAGCGGCGCTTCAGGAACTTGCCGAGCGTATTGCTCAAGCAGACGCCGTTGTGATCGGAGGCGGCTCCGGCCTGTCAAGCGCAGCTGGATACGACCACTACCATTGGTCCCCGGCACTTTCGGAAGCATTGGCTCCCTTTCGCGAACAGTATGGCTTTACCTCCCCACTGGCTGGATTCTACCATTGCTTTTCCAGCTATGGGGAGCAGTGGGGATATTACAGCCAATATATGCGCTTCATGTGGGAAGCCCCTACGGGGCAGCCCTATCTGGATCTGCAAACGCTTGTTGCAGATAAATCTGTCTTTGTGCTGACCACTAATGTCGATCAGCAGTTTTTTCGGGTATTTCCCCAGAAACAAATTTGCGCCTTTCAGGGAGACTTTAGCTACTGCCAATGCAGTCAGCCCTGCCGGGATGATATTTGGGAAAACCGCGAGCTGGTGAAGGAGCTGACTGGTTGCTGGGCAGGTGTTCGCCTGCCGGAGGAGGCTGTTCCTCGCTGCCCGGATTGCGGACGGGTGCTGGTGCCCTGGGTACGAGATGATACCTTTCTGGAGGGAACCTTCTGGCAGGATAGTCTGCACCGCTACCATAGCTTCCTGCGACACTGGATAATGGATCAGTCCGACAAAAAAGTCCTGCTGTTGGAGCTGGGCGTGGGTGAGATGACGCCCAGTATCATCAAACTACCCTTCTGGGAACTTACTGCCCAAAACGAAAACGTCTTTTATGCATGTCTTAATCGAGAGGCATCTCATAGGCCAGAGCATCTGCGGGGACGCAGCCTGTATCTGCAAGGAGATTTGGCGGAAACTATAGCTGCCCTCCGGCAGGAGCGCTCCATCGCAGCAAACATAGAATAGAAAGGGGCGAACGAATATGATTGATTGGAACCCTATTGCGGAAAAATTCAGAGAAGCGGACGCTATCCTGATCGGGGCCAGTAACGGCCTGTCCATCACCGAAGGACTGCATTTGTTTGCGGACAATGCGGCCTTTGAAAGACTGTTTGGGGATTTTAAACGGAAATACGGCCTTGGGTGTATTTTGCAGGGCATGATGGCCGGATGGCCCAGCGAGGAGGAAAAATGGGCCTTCTGGGCCCGGCTCATCCATCATTACTGCGGGCAGTACCGGCCTACGCCGGTGATGAACGATTTGAAGGCCGTTGTGGGAGAAAAAGATTACTTTGTCGTCACATCAAACGGAGAAGGTCACTTTGAACTGTGTGGTTTCGATCCGACGAAAATCTATGAGATCGAGGGCAACTGGTTTACGATGCAGTGTGCCCGCCCCTGCCACGACACCCTCTATTCAAGTTTAGAGGTGGTCGAAAAATTATCGGCTGCCGAACAGGGCGGCCATGTGCCTACAGAGTTGGTGCCGCGCTGTCCCAAGTGCGGCGGTCCCATGGACATCCACATGGGTGCGGGTCGGAGAATGATTCCGGATACCGCTGCCCAGGCACGGTTCCAAAACTTTCTGAAAATCTACCACGGGAAGAAACTGGTGGTTTTGGAGCTGGGCATTGGCTGGCGCAATCAGCTGATCAAGGCCCCGATGATGCGCCTGGTGGCCAGCGAGCCAAACGCCACTTATGTGACCCTCAATCTTGGTGAGATCTACATTGCGGACAATATCAAAGAAAAGTCCTTCGGTCTGGACGGGCGACTGGATGAGCTGCTGCCTGCTCTCCGGGAGGCGTGCGAGGCATGAAGTTTGTGGGGACCGTAATCATCTATGCCTATTTGCAGGCGGTGGGAGTTATCAACTCTCATGAATCAGGTTGCTTCCTGAATCCTTTGCAGCAGTAGAAAATGCAGAAAATAAAACGCCGGGAAGTTGACTCAAATTGTCAATGCCTCCCGGCTATTATCTTGCAGATTAATATAGTTAGAATCATGGTATATATTTCATTCCCCATTGAGAAATGGCGTAAAAGACCGGCAACAGATCCCGTCCTTTCTCGGTGAGGGAGTATTCCACCCGCAGGGGCATTTCATTATATTGGATGCGCTGGATCAATTCATCCGATTCCAGCTCCTTCAGGGCGTTGGTCAGAGCTGTGTTGGTGATGGGCTTGAGAACTTTTTTCAGTTCCCCAAACCGCATGGGACACTTGATGCATAGTTCATAGAGAATTTGGAGTTTCCATTTGCCCTGCAGCATTTGAACCACCGGCGTGACCGGGCAGTTTCCATCATCGGTTAGAATGACACTGCCAACCTTTTCTTTGAATTCTTCATAAGTCATGATTGGATTTTTCCTCGTCTTTTGCAGTATATTTTTTGATACCAGGTACAAATAATTTGCGTACTTGAACAAAAATTGCTATTAGGTATAATAAATATATCACTAGTTGGCCGAGCAGTCAACGACTGAAATTTCTTAGAAAGGTCTGAATGACATGAAAGAACTGAACATTATGGAGGCTACTGTTCTGACCTCCCCCAATCCGCTGACACTGATCTGCTCTAAAAAGGAGGACGGTTCTACGAACCTGGCTCCCATTTGCTTTGTGTCTTACCTCTCCTTCAACCCACCCATGGTGGGCTTCGCCACTGGAAAACAGTCCCACACCGGTAAGCAGGTACGAGAGACCGGAAAGGTGATTGTCACCGTTCCTGGCGAGAGTCTTGCCCAGACGGTGATGGCCTGCGGAGCGTCTACCGGTGCCAAGACCGACAAGGTGGCCGCCAACAACATCGAGATGATGGCTGTGGAGGGCAGTGACATCCAGATTCCGGTGGATACTCGTCTGGCGATGGTGGCCACCCTGCAGCAGTCGGTGGAAGTTGGCGACCATATCCTGCACATCTGTCAGGTGGACAAGTTCCTGGGCGATGAGGACAAGAAGGGGCTGTATGCCTGGAACGGCTTCGGGAAAGTTGCGCCTGCGGTAGAAGGCTAAATCTCAAAACGGAAAGGAGGCGTTAGCGGTGACTGTTTGTATTAAAGACTGTATTCAGAACATGAATCTGGTGATCGGCTGTACTATTGGTTGCAGCTACTGCTATGCCAGAAACAATGTCCGCCGGTTTCACATGATCGATGACTTTGAAAAGCCGGAGTTTTTTCCCAATAAGCTGCGGCTGATGGAGAAAAAGCGCCCACAGAATTTTCTGCTCACCGGCATGAGCGATTTTTCCCACTGGAAGCCAGAGTGGCGGGAACAGATATTTGCCAAGATGACTGAAAATCCACAGCACCAATATCTGTTTTTGACCAAGCGACCGGAGGATATTGTGTTTTCCACTACCCTGGAGAATGCTTGGTTTGGTGTAACTGTTACCTCCAGTAAAGAGAAAAACCGTATCCGGACTTTGCGGGAGCATATCCATGGCGGACACTATCATGTGACCTTTGAACCTATGTTTGATGATGTTGGTATGGTGGACCTTACCGGAATTGAGTGGATCGTCATTGGGACTGAGACCGGACATAGGAAGGGCAAATCCGTATCGAATCCGGAATGGGTGTGGAACCTGACACATCAGGCCCATGCGCTTGGCATCCCTGTATTCATGAAGGAAGATCTACTTCCTATCATGGGAGAAACACATATGGTACAAGAATTTCCCCCGGCTTTTTACCGGGTATTGGAGGAACAGAAGACATGGCGGAAGTGAAAGATAGCAGCATTCTGATTCAGGATGTAGAAACCAAAAATATTATGACAAAATCCAACCTGCCGGTGGGCGGCTATTCCGTCAATCCTTATGTGGGCTGTACCCATAGCTGCAAATACTGCTACGCCTCGTTTATGAAGCGATTTACCGGGCACACCGAACCGTGGGGTACATTCCTGGATGTGAAGCATTGGCCGGCAATCAAAAATCCGCAAAAGTACAAAGGGCAGCGCGTAGTCATCGGTTCTGTGACCGATGGCTATCTGCCCCAGGAGGCTCAGTTTCAGAACACCCGAAAACTTCTTGAGCAGCTCCGGGGCAGCGAGGCGGAAATTCTCATCTGCACCAAGTCAGACTTAGTAATCCGTGACATCGACCTTCTGAAAGAACTGGGAAAGGTCACGGTTTCCTGGTCGATCAATACGCTGGACGAGGATTTCAAAAACGATATGGACAATGCCGTCAGCATCAAGCGGCGGCTGGATGCCATGAAGCAGGTTTATGACGCAGGTATCCGCACCGTGTGCTTTATCGCTCCGGTTTTTCCCGGTATCACAGATTTTGAGGCTATCTTCCATCAGGTCAGAAACCAATGCGACCTGATATGGCTAGAAAATCTAAATCTGCGAGGCGGCTTCAAAAAAGACATCATGGACTATATACGTAAAAAATATCCTGACTTGGTTCTGCTGTACGACGTTATCTACAACAAGAGAGACAGAAGCTACTTCTGTGGTTTGGAGGATCAAGCGGAACGGCTGGCGAAAGAATACAGCTGTCCCTTCGTGGACAACGAGCTGCCCTACGGACGAGCAGAGCCTGGGCACCCCGTAATTGTGGATTACTTTTACCATGAGGAAGTGCGTGGCTCGGAAAACACCGGGCGACGCAACCCCAAAAAATAATTTGTGAAATAAAAGGGTTCTGACATGGAGCTGTGCTTCAATGTCAGAACCTTTTTTTCAGCCCATTTGGAGGCTTCTGTCCGCTTTACTAAACCGACATGAGCATAAACGACAGCGTCCCGGTTCATAATGATTGGGACGCTGCTTATTATATCATTGTATTATGCGAACTCATTTCTCGAACAGATACAGAAGATATCCGTAACCCTCTGCATTCATCTTTGCGTAAGGCACAAAGCGCAGGGCCGCACTGTTGATGCAGTAGCGCACGCCATTGGGGGACTCCGGATCGCCTGTGAAAGCGCGCTCTGTGCCGCTCTCCTGCGTAACACGGTACTGCTCCGCCGTCAGCTTGTCCCGGATGGATTCCGCCGCGGGCTTCTGATAGTCGCCCGGATCGATGCGCAGCCGGGAAAACAGCTCCATCTCCGCGCGCGGGATGTGGCAGTAGCCGTTCGGGTTCTTTTCGAGGTAGTTCTGGTGGTACTCCTCGGCGGGGTAATAGTTCTTGAGTGGACCTATCTCTACGAAGAACTTTTCACTGCGTCCCCGCTCGATCTCCGCGATGCGCTCCACCGTTTCCTTCGCGCTTTCGTTGGTGTAATAGACACCGGTCTGATACTGGCTGCCCCGGTCGTTGCCCTGCCGGTTCTCCACCGTGGGGTCGATCACATAGAAGTAGGCCAGCAGCAGGGCGTCGAGACTCACCTGTCCGGGGGCATACTCCACCCGCACGGTCTCCCGGAAACCGGTGTTCCCTTTGCAGACGATCTTGTAATCGGCATCCGCCTCGCAGGTGCCGTTGGCATAGCCGCTCTCGGCATCAATGACGCCGGGGATGGACTGCATCAGCTGTTCCATGCCCCAGAAGCAGCCGCCCGCCAGATATATGACATTTTCCGTGGTATCCATATACATGCTTCCTTCACCAGACATATCAGAGGGCTGTCCGGTCATTTCCTTCTCGTCCGTTTTCTGCGGCATATTTTTCTGCCCGGCGGCGCAGCCGCTCAGCAGCAGTACCGCGGTGAGCAGAAGTGGCAATACTCTCCGATACATGGTGTATCCTCCTTTCTGAGAAGATAAATTCGTTTGTCAGCCCATATCGGCGGCAAGAGCCTGGTCGATGAGCTTTTGCAGCGTCTCCGCCTGCTTCTTTTCCGTGATGGCGCCTACGATGGGTTCACCCACGATATTGCCGCTGCGGTCGACCACATAGGTGGTAGGATAGGCAAAGATGTTGGTGGTAAACTTTCCCGCCTCACCGTCGGAGTCAAAATACACATTCTGATAGGTGGCGCCCTTCTTGGCAAGCACATCCTTCGCCTCGGAAATTGCTGTTTCGTCGCCGTCCAGCGTGAAGGTGTTGACGCCGATGAGGGAGCCGCCCTTCTCTGCCAGTTCCTTGTTCAGCGCATCCAGCTCGGAAAGCTCGCCTACGCAGGGATTGCAGGTGGTGAACCAGAAATTCACCACGGTGACGGCGTTGGCGGAGAACAGCTCGTCGCTCTTCACCGTGTTGCCATCCAGGTCCTTGCCCTCAAAGACGGGGAATTTCTGCATGCTGCCGTCATCAGGCGGCGTGGTCATGTCGCTGCCCGCGGGCATGCTCATAGCGCCATCCATGGATTTCTGCATGATCTCGGGATACTTATCTTCCAACTCGGTCAGCCTGTTTTCAATATTGCTGATCTCCGTGGCCGACTCCTTCAGCCACTCATACTCCTTGTCGGTGAACTGCTCTTTAGCGGCCTCGACGGTATCCAGCAGGAAGTCGCCGTAGTTTTTCCCGTCCTCGATCATGGCCATGCCCTTGTCAGCCTCCACAAAGACCTTTTCCCACAGCTCGGTATTTTCCGACAGGATCGCGTTCTCCTGCTCCAGCAGCTCCTTGTGCAGGGCGAGCGCCTCATCGGCGTTTTTCGGCTCGCCAGTCATGGCGGAGCCGTTGCCGCTCATGCCGCCCATCTTGTCATTGTTCTTCATGTCGCAGGCCGCCAGGGCCAGCACCATCAGCACGGCAAAAGCCAGTGCAAAAATTCTCTTCCTGTTCATTTTGATTCCTCCATTGTTGTTTTCTTTGTTGTTTCTTTCCCGTTGCCGAAGCCGTAGCGGAAGCACACGGCGTTCGTTGGACAGGCGCGGATGCACATTCCGCAGCGGATGCACTCGGTATGGTTGGGCGTTTTCGTCACATCCACATTCATCTTGCAGGCTCTGGCGCATTTCCCGCAGGAAACGCACTTATTCTTATCCACCTTCATCTGGAAGAGGGACACCCGGTTGAACAGCGCGTAGAACGCGCCCAGCGGGCAGAGCCACTTGCAGAACGGTCGGTAGAACAGTACGCTCAGCGCAATCACCGACAGCAGGATGCTGAATTTCCATGTAAACAGCTTGCCCAGCGCCGCCCGGATGCCGGAATTGGCAAGGGACAGCGGGATGGCTCCCTCCAGCACGCCTTGGGGGCAGAGGTATTTGCAGAAGAACGGGTCTCCCATGCCAACATCGTTCACAAGGAACGCCGGTAGCAGGAAAACCATCACCAGCAGGACAGCGTATTTCAGGTATGTCAGCGGCTTCAGCCTCTTTGTGGAAAGCTTCTTAGTGGGGATTTTGTGCAGCAGCTCCTGAAACCAGCCGAAGGGGCATAGAAAGCCGCAGATAAAGCGTCCCAGCAGGATTCCCAGCAGAATGAGAAAGCCTGTGATATAGTAAGAGAAGCTGAACCTGGAAGACCCCACCACCGCCTGAAACGCCCCAATGGGGCAGGCCCCGGACGCCGCCGGACAGGAGTAGCAGTTCAGCCCCGGCACGCAGACGGTCTTCCCCGCCCCCTGATACAGTCCGCCCTTGAGAAAGTTCGGCAGGTGCAGGTTGGTCAGCAGCGTCGCCCCCGCCTGAATCCAGCCCCGGAAGCGGGACATGGTCTGTGAAACGCCTGAAAACTTTTTACCCAATTCCCACACACTCCAGACATAATTTGATTGCTTTGCTCAGCACGGTCGCCGCCTCGCCCCGCCAGACACCGAAGCACAGCATGGCGGCTCCGGCCATCAGCAGCACGATCTGCGCCGCTGCCTTTTTCCTACAGCTCATTTTTCATCACCCTTTCCGATTTTCTGCCCCTATCATAGCGTGAGAGAGTTAAAGTCTCTGTTAAGAACGAAAACTTAACGCAAACCTTATCTGTTTTTGCTATAATGAAAGCAACACAAAAATGAAGAAATAAAAAGGAGGGCTCTTATGCACCTTTTAGTAATTGAAGATGAACGTGCCCTGTGCGAGACCATCGTTCGCAGCCTGCGGCGGCTGGCCTACAGCGTGGACTACTGTTATGACGGCGAAAAGGCGCTGGCGCTTCTGGGCGTGGAACGATACGATCTGGTGCTTCTTGATCTGAATCTGCCGAAAAAGGACGGCATGACGGTGCTGCGCACCCTGCGGCAGACCGACCGGGAGACGCGGGTGCTGATCCTCTCCGCCCGCAGCGAAGTGGAGGACAAGGTGCAGGGGCTGGATGCCGGGGCGAACGACTATCTCGCAAAGCCCTTTCACCTCGCCGAGCTGGAGGCCCGCATCCGCAGCCTGACATTGCGGCAGTTCACCCAGCAGGATGTGCTGCTAAGCTGCGGAGGCCTGACCTTTGACACCCGCTCCCGTACCGCCACCGTCAACGGGCAGACGCTGACGCTGACCCGCAAGGAAACGGGGATACTCGAATACCTGATGGTGCATCAGGGGCGGCCCGTGAGTCAGGAGGAGCTGATGGATCACGTTTGGGACAACAGCGTGGACAGCTTCAGCAATTCCATTCGCGTCCACATCTCCGCCCTGCGCAAAAAGCTCCGCGCCGTGCTGGGCTATGACCCCATCCGCAACCGTATCGGCGAGGGCTATCTGATGGGAGGCGAGGAAGCATGAAGCGTCTTTCTTTGCAGTGGCGCATCACGCTGATGACCGTCCTGCTCATCGGCATCACCTGCGTGGTCATGAATTTGCTGCTGTGCACCTCCGGTGTGTACTATATGGACACCATTGCGGACAGCTTACAAGGCGGCGGCACGGTGATCCTGAATGATGGCGGAGCGGCGAGCTTTGACCCGCAGCTCATAGCACCCAACGAGGAGTTGACCATCGTCGTCGATGGGGTGCAGGGGCGCTTCCGCACCACCAACTGGTACATCACGGCGGCGGTAACGCTGCTCAGCGGCATCCTCGCCTATTTCGTCAGCGGACGCGCTCTCAAGCCCCTGCGCAGCTTTACCTCGCAGGTGGAGCAGGTGCAGCTGAACAATCTTGCCGATATGAGGATCGATGAAGACGCTATTTCGGAGTTCCGGCAGCTGAGCCGCTCGTTCAACCAGATGCTGGAGCGGCTGAACAACGCCTTTTCCGCCCAGCGGCAGTTCACCGGAAACGCCGCCCACGAGCTGCGCACGCCACTGGCACTAATGCAGGCGCAGTTGGAGCTGTTTTCCGCGGAGCATCCTGATGTGCGGCCGGAGACGGCGGAGTTCCTCACGCTTTTGCGTGAGCAGACGGAACGGCTGATACAGTTGACCAGGACACTGCTGGAGATGAGCAATCTGCGGCAGGTGGAGCGGAACGAGCGGATCCAGCTCGCTCCCATGATCGAGGAGATCTTCACAGATCTTGCGCCGCTCTCAGATAAGCTCGGCGTCACGCTGACGGCGGAGGGCGACGGCATTATGACCGGCAGCGATGCACTGATCTACCGGCTGATCTTCAACCTGACGGAGAATGCTGTCAAGTACAACCGGCCGGGCGGCTCGGTACGGGTTTCTGTCACTCAGGAGTTGGAAAAGCTCCTGCTCCGCGTCTCCGACACCGGCTGCGGCATCCCGGAGGTGTATCAGCGCAGTATCTTCCAGCCCTTCTTCCGGGTGGACAAATCCCGCAGCCGGGAATACGGTGGCGCAGGACTGGGGCTCTCACTGGTATGGGAGATCGCCGACCTCCACGGCGGCTCCGTTTGGGTGGAGAAAAGTTCGGAGAAGGGCACTACCATTGCGGTGGGGTTGCCAACGCAACAATCAACGAAGCCTTAAAACCCTTTTATTCGTTTTTCGCCGCTTCGCTTGCCGCCCTGCGGCGTTCCTCTCCGTATGGGGCGGTCAGCCTGTTTTTGAGGTCGGTGTTGTGATATAATGCGTTTTTTCCGGCTCTACACAGGAATCAGCGAGCTTCGTCCCTCGTGACCGCTTTTTCTCTGAGCGGATGGAAGAATCGCCACAGATTATTACGCTGAATTACATGAAGAGGCACTCCAGCTGCCGGAGGATGCTGGTGACGAGGACGAAGAAGTGGATGTCAACGAGGACTACGAAGCAGAATCGGACGATGAACCTGTCTGATTAAGGCAGTGTTGACCTGTGGGGCGGCTGAGAAGCCGCCCCTTTTACATAGCTAAATGGTTTGTGAATGAACTATTTTGAGCTATGAAGCTATGGAATTGGTAGGTGATATCTGGTAAAATAGGAGGTAAGAACAGCGAGGCAAATCGGGATTTGAGGAGGTGTTCATATGAAGAGAGCATTGCTTTTTATTTTCATGACGGTTTGTGTATTAGGAATGTCCGCCTGCAGCAGCAAAGACGCCATGCCAGAAACATCAGATTCTGCCAGCAATCCGGTTCAGAATACAGATATCAGTAATCTGAATGGAGGAAAAATCTGGTCTGAACAAGATATTGTGTCGATGTTCTCTCTTGTGCAAGAAACAGATTGGGAATACATAGACTGTGTTTTAATTCCAGATCATGCTAGTGACCGTGTTGGTGCAGTACTCTTCCGGAACGATAAGGAGCAAACAAGCAATGTTGCGTTCTTTGATGCAGACGGATACTTTCAACAGTATGGCACATATGCAAGAATGTCTGACGAACCTGATTTTCAGTATCTCGGAGGTGGTGCGGTAACATTTAAGCTGGAAACAGAAGATGGTATAATCTATAACTACACGATCACAATCTCGATCGATGACAGTAATGTGAATTTTAAAGCGGAAGATGATTTGCCAAAATAAATTCAAGTTTGGAGAATTGAGAAAATCGGAATTTTGGAGGTTATTATGGCTTTTGATTTTAAAAAAGAGTATAAAGAATTCTATATGCCGAAGAACAAACCAGAGATTGTAAATGTATCTAAGGCAAATTATATTGCAGTTAGAGGAAAAGGCAATCCAAATGAAGAAGGCGGAGCATATCAACAAGCAATCAGTGTTCTATATGCTGTTGCATACACATTAAAAATGAGTTACAAGACCGATTATAAAATTAAAGGCTTTTTTGAATATGTTGTTCCGCCATTGGAAGGTTTTTGGTGGCAGGATGATGTCGAGAGTGTAGATTATACAAATAAGTCTGCTTTCAGCTGGATTTCTGTTATCCGTTTGCCTGATTTCATTTCTAAAGCTGATTTTGACTGGGCGGTAGAAACAGCAACGAAAAAGAAGAAACTTGATTGTTCGTCAGCAGAGTATCTTACGATTGATGAGGGATTATGCGTTCAAATTATGCATATAGGTTCTTTTGATAATGAGCCAACAACTGTTGCGCTTATGGATACTTATTTAGAACAAAATGGATATGTTAATGATATTAACAAAGATAGGTTGCACCACGAGATTTATATGTCTGATGCAAGAAAGGTTGCCCCAGAAAAATGGAAAACTGTAATTAGACATCCAATTAAGAAAGCGTAAAATTATACATTTGGAGGTGGTAAACAATGAGAAAATGTGTAAAATGCGGAAAAGTTATGGTATCAGATTTAAGGCTTAAAGTAAATGGTGGTGGCTATGGGATTGTTGTTCGTGTAGATGAAAAGCAAAAGGCAACAATTATAGATGATGTAAAAGTTGCAGTCTGCCCAGAGTGCGGTTATACAGAAATGTACTTAGAGGATTTAACTAATTTAAAAGATTAGGCGATAACTTCCAGTTTGACGGAGTAATGGATATGAAAATCCGAGAAGTGAACGAAAATAAAAAGCAATTTATATCATTATTGTTATTAGCTGATGAACAGGAGAGCATGGTTGATCACTATCTTGAAAAAGGTACTATGTATGTACTTGAAGATGGTAATGTAAAAGCTGAATGTGTTGTCACCGATGAAGGTAACGAAATACTTGAAATCAAGAATATCGCAGTCGATCCGGAAAATCAGGGAAAGGGCTATGGGAAAGCATTGATTGACTTCCTTGCAAGTAAATATGCAGATGAATATTCTATTTTGCAGGTTGGAACAGGTGACAGCCCGTTAACCATACCGTTTTATGAAAAATGCGGATTTGTCCGCTCTCACAATATTCCGAATTTCTTTACGGACAATTATGACCACCCAATTTATGAGGGCGGTGTACAGTTGATAGATATGATATATTTGCAAAGATGTTTATAACTTCCAGTTTTATTGACCAAGAAATCAAGGAGGATTCATTATGAGTGAGAAAACAGAGATTACTTTCATGCAAACAAGATTAATCCGGCTTGCTTCAGAAGAGTGGCATTTACCTGTTGAACAGATTATACACTTGTTTAAAGAGGCTGATGTACTTGGATATATAGAAAAATGTTATGGGATTTTTCATTGTGAAGGCGATGAAGCTGTGCTTGAAGATATTACTGAATTTTTGCAAGGAAAGGGGATAGAGATTAGTGCTTGAGTTAAAAGCTGGATTTGTTCTCTATCATGGAAGCTATTGTGAAGTAAAAGAGCTAGATCTTGTCAAATGTGCAAAGAGAAAAGATTTTGGGTAGGGATTTTATTTAACCACATCCAAGGAGCAGGCAGAAAGTTTTCTAAGAACCTCAATAGCCAAAGCAATCGCAACAGGAACAATTGAAGAGGGACAGAAGTTCGGATATATTTCGACTTTTGAATTCAAACTTTCAGGAAATCTTGCAATGCATATTTTTGAAAATGCAGATGTAGACTGGTTACATTGTATTGCAGCTCATCGAAAGAAAAAATGTTCATCGAACAGATTATGATGTTGACTTTTATGTAACAGGCTCCAATTCCAGAATGATGTCTTCGGAAATAGCGACTTACCTGACTGGACGATATGTTTCCTTTCGGATCTATACGCTTTCTTTTCAGGAATATCTGGAATTCAAGAAGCAGTATACACAGGTAAAGGATATCCATGCTGAACTGGCAGACTATATCCGCTTGGGTGGCTTCCCTGCAACACACCTGCGAGAGTATTCACAGGATGAGGTTTATACGATTGTCCGGGATATCTATAATTCCACGATTTTCTCAGATATCGTAAAGAGAAACCAGATTCGTAAGATCGACCAGCTGGAACGGGTGGTTCGGTACACATTTGCGAATGTGGGAAATTCATTCTCTGCAAAATCAATTTCGAATTATCTGAAATCAGTAAATCATGCTATCGACAATGAAACAGTGTATAGCTATCTGGAAAAGCTGGAGAAAGCATATCTCCTTCATCGTTGTTCTCGCTATGACCTGCGCGGAAAGGAGATTCTGAAAACGCAGGAGAAGTTTTATCTTGCTGATACCGCTTTACGTTACAGCGTGCTGGGCTATACACCGGACAGCGTCGCTTCCAGTTTGGAAAATGTGGTGTATCTGGAACTTTGCAGACGAGGCTATACCGTGACGATTGGGAAGACACCGGACGGTGAGGTCGATTTTGTGGCGCAGAAGCAAAATGACCGGTTGTATGTGCAGGTCACGCAGGAGATCAAATCCGAGAAGACAGAAAAACGTGAATATGAACGGCTACTGGAAATCCGGGATAACTATCCGAAGTATGTTTTGAGAACCGATGAATTTGCCGGAGGCAATTACCAAGGCATTAAGAGTATGCACATTGCAGATTTTCTATTGAGTACAGAATATTAACGATGAGGGCGGCGGTGAGCCGCCCTTTTTAAATAGCCAGGTTTCTGATTGAAATTGGAGACCTGGCTATTTTTTTGTCCTTTTGCAGGTGCACATGCAGAGGGACATTTACTATTCATCAGCCCATAAGGGCGCAGCGTACAAGGAGGTACACATTTATGGCATTTTTCAACAGCGCAGTAACCGTTCTTCAGACTCTCATCATCGCACTGGGGCTCGGCATATGGGGAGCTATCAACCTTATGGAAGGATATGGAAACGACAATCGTGTGACACGTTCGTAAGTGAAAAGCTTACGCACAAAGTCGAAGGGCTTTCAAGCCTGAAACTTTGGAGAACTGATATTCCGATGAGTGAAATGAGGGAATAACGCCCCGAAGCGCTCACACTGATACTCCGACTGGCATCAGCGTGCAACCGCCAAAGTGTCAGAAGCTCGGTAAAGTCGGCAGAGAGTAGCCGTAAATATGGCTAACTACCATATACGAAAGCTATCCAGCGGTGGATGGTGCTACCTATATGCCGGGTGTCGGTTACCCATGGTCAGAATGTACGAAAGTACTGACGAACTTCCGAATGTACAAGTCTAAACGTTGATACTGTCGAAAGGCAGTAGCCCTTGTATGGGCGTGTCCGTGGATTAGTAAGAATGGTTGTTATGAACATCCATATATCGTTACAGGCGATATGATTATGCATGATTGGACACAGGCTTAGAGGAAGGACCTAAAGGTAATCAATGATAGGAATATCGGAACGTGGAAAGCTGGGAACGTATGAAAAAAGCCGTTGCAGGTCGTTGGACGGGAAAGCCGGGCAAAACCGGTACAACCGTACTTAATCCCAGTGAGAGTAGGGGCACAGTACCTGTGAAGTGATGCTAAACATCGTGGAGGGATAGCCCCAAGTCGAATTCAACGGAAAAAAATGAATATACGATAAACGCAGCTTCGAGTATGACAAAGAAAATCCAAACCGAAGGGAGAGGATGCCTGTGTTGACTTCGAAACAGCAAGAACAGAAATCTAAACAGAGAAAAATTCGCAATTCTGAGTATTATGACATGATAAGTACTTTTGACGAATTGTATGCAGACAGTAAGAAAGACAAGATATTTAATCATCTCATGGAAATCATCGAGAGCGAAGAGAATATCAAGCTGGCATACAGAACGATAAAGACGAATACAGGAAGTGATACCGCAGGTGTGGACAAAAGGACAATTAATGACCTTGCTAAATTAAACGAGGAAGAATATGTCCGTCTCATAAGAAAGCAATTCAGCTGCTATCACCCACGCCCAGTAAAGCGTGTGGAGATACCAAAGCCCAATGGAAAGACCAGACCTCTGGGAATTCCAACTATCGTTGACCGAGTGGTACAGCAATGTATCTTACAAGTCATGGAGCCGATATGCGAGGCAAAATTCAGCGATAATTCTTACGGATTCCGTCCGAATAGATCCGCTGAACATGCCATCGCTCAGTGTATGCGATTGATACAGGTACAGAATATGTATCACGTAGTAGACCTTGATATTAAAGGATTTTTCGATAACATCAATCATACTAAACTGATAAGGCAGATATGGGCATTGGGAATAAGAGATAAGAAGCTGTTATGCATCATTAAGGAAATGCTGAAAGCATCTGTTATTCTGCCAAATGGAGATAAAACTTTCCCCATCAAGGGAACTCCACAAGGCGGTATCCTGTCGCCATTGCTTGCAAACATTGTTTTGAACGAGTTGGATTGGTGGATTACTTCCCAATGGGAAGAAATGCCAACGAAAACAGATTTTACAACAAGAAGCAATAAGCAGGGAACAGTTATCAAAAGCCATGCTTACAGGGCTTTGCGCAGAAGCAGACTGAAAGAAGTGCATGCGGTGCGATATGCCGATGATTTCAAAATCTTCTGCCCTACACACGCAGAAGCCGTCAGAGCGTATAAAGCCACAGAAATGTGGTTAAAAGACCGCCTGGGTCTTGATATAAGCCCAGACAAATCTAAGGTTGTCAATCTAAAAAGACAGTATTCTGATTTTCTCGGATTCAAACTGAAAGTGCGGAAAAAGGGGAAGAAATATGTCGTCAGGTCACATATGTGTGACAAGGCATACAAAAAGGCTCATGAAAAGCTGACCAAGGAAGTAAAAACTTTGGCTCATTCGCCAGATGACACAGCTCAGTTTATACAGTTACAGAAATATAATTCTGTAGTCGCAGGATTACACGAATACTACTGCATTGCAACAGAATCAACAGCAGACTTTGGAAGGCTTGCCTTCGGTATCAACAAACAGCTTAGAAACAGGCTGAAAGGCGATGTGTCCCGTAATGGTGCTCTGAGAAATGGTTTCATCAAAGACAAGTATGGTAAAAGCAGGCAATTGAGGTTTCTGCATGAACGTCCCATTGTTCCAGTGGGAGCCGTTCCGCAGAAAAATGCCCAAAATAAAAGGAAAAACATCAATAAGTACACTGTCAAGGGACGAGAGCTGATTCATAAGAATCTAACTATTAATACCGACGCAATGTTATGGCTGATGCGTAATCCTGTCAAGGGCAGGTCAATCGAATATGCAGACAACAGAATATCACTATTTGCGGCTCAATATGGAAAATGTGCAGTTACAGGACTTCCTATGGAAGTACACAACATTCACTGTCATCATAAAATGCCATTAAGCAAAGGTGGTACAGATGCATACGAAAATCTGATTTTAGTCTCAAAAGCCATCCATGTGATTATCCATGCATCGTCTGAAATCACTATCAGAGAATATCTGAACCCACTGCAATTAGATGATTCTAAACTTGCAAAGCTTAACAAACTTCGAACTATGGCAGAAATGC
>NZ_QWGI01000021.1:20907-57082 GCF_003435125.1 Clostridium sp. AM25-23AC
CTTAACAAACTTCGAACTATGGCAGAAATGCCTGTAATCATTCTTTGATAAATATGCTGTTACGAAGTGTGTAAATCGTATATGAAAAAACCTGGCTGTTGAATTCGATGGAACGCCATGTGCGGTGAAAGCTGCATGCACGGTGTGGAGCGGGGGAAAATCCGGAGATTATATCAAAGGATTACCTATCGCTATCCGGTGCAAAGTCACAGGGTATCAAGCAGCTTATGTCCGGAGGCGGTATTATTATCGTAGCACAGACGGTGATCCCACAGCTTTCAACGCTGTTCTCATAATTCATGGGGTCAATCATTGAGAAAATCACTGAATTTATAAAGGAAATGCTGCAAGGATGGGTGCTGGACAATCTTGAAACGATGTTTACTGACGTGAATACGAAAGTAGGAACAATTGCCGGAGAGGTTGGGCAGACACCCAGCTCTTGGAACGCAGGTATTTTTTCCATGATAGACAACCTGTCAGATACAGTCATGGTGCCCATAGCAGGGATGATCATTAGTGCGATTCTCTGCTATGAGCTGATTACCATGGTAATGGATAAGAATAATATGCATGAGATGGGGAGTGAGTTTTTCTTCCGTTATCTTGTGAAAGCATGTATTGCAGTATTGCTTGTCAGCTATACCTCTGACATTACCATGGCAATTTTTGATGTGGGAAACCATATCGTAACAAGTGCAGCAGGAGTCATTACAGGCTCCACGACACTTGATGTGACGAGTACATTACAGTCCATGTTCAACAGCCAGCTCTCCACCATGGGGATAGGCGAACTGATCGGACTTGGAATAGAGACCATGATTGTCAGCTTATGTATGAAAATCATTTCCCTGCTAATCACCGTCATGCTATATGGGCGAATGATTGAAATATACCTTTATGTTTCAGTGGCTCCGGTTCCGTTTGCGACACTCAGCAACCGGGAATGGGGCGGCATCGGAAGTAACTATATCAAGGGACTTTGTGCTTTGGCATTTCAGGGATTTTTCATCATGGTATGTGTGGCAATCTATGCGGTGCTGGTATCCAGTGTTGCAGTTGCGAGCAATTTACACACGGCTTTGTGGTCAGTGGCAGCATATACCGTTATCCTGTGCTTCAGCTTATTTAAGACAGGTTCCCTTAGCAAATCTATTTTTAATGCACATTAAAGCAGCATTATATCAGGAAGGAGGCTGTTTATGGCAATATCAGTCGCAGTGCCGAAGAATTTAAGCGGTATCAAGACAAAGGTGGCAATGAATCTGACAAAACGTCAGCTTATCTGTTTTGGTGCGGCAGGTGCGGTTGGAATTCCTTTTTATATCTTTACCAAAGATATCATCGGGACACAGGCATCCGCACTGATCATGGTGGCTGTCATGCTGCCGTTTTTCTTTCTGGCAATGTATGAAAAGGACGGTTTTCCGGCAGAAAAGATTCTGTACTTTATGATAAGGCAGAAGTTCCTGACACCGGGAATACGCCCCTATAAATCAGAAAATCTCTACAATCGGTTAGAGGAACAGGAAAAAATGAAGAAGGAGGTGCGTTACCTTGAAGCAAAAGCCAAAGGCAAGATTACAGGGCAGTCAGAAGAAAACTGCCAAGCCTAAAGCGGGCTTGAGTTTTTCTGAAAAGAAAAGGTTAAAAGAGCTTCAGTGTACTCTTGCAGGAAACCATAAGGAACAGGAGAAACCTACCACGACACAGAATACCATTACTTTCAAAAAGATGTTCCGTGATGGTATCTGTCAGGTGACATCTGATTTCTACACAAAAATGGTGGAATTTTATGATATAAATTATGACCTTCTGGAAATAGAGGACCAGGGGGAGATTTTGGAGGAGTACAGCAAGCTCATCAATTATTTTGACCCGTCTATCAGATTTGAGCTGTTTTTATTTAACAGACAGGTCAATGAGCAGACGCTGATAGACCAGTTTGACATTCCTTTGCAGGGAGATGATTTTGACGATATCCGTGAGGAATACACGGAAATGTTGAAGAAGCAGGCTGCAAAGGGCAACAACGGTATCATTAAATCAAAATATCTTATTTTTGGTACGGAGTGTAAGGGATATAAGGAAGCGAAATCAAAACTGAATAACATTGAAAAGGATGTTATCAAGAACTTTTTAAACCTTGGAACCCACGCCAAAAGCCTTGACGGAAAGGAGCGACTGCGTATCCTGCATGAGTATTTCAATCAGGATACCATGGAGCCTTTCCGTTTTTCATTTAAGGAGCTGGCAGAGTCTGGTAAGAGTGTAAAGGACTACATTGCACCGCCGGGCTTTGACTTCCGTTATCCGAGCCGATTTAAGGCAGGAAAGATGTATGGCAGTGTCCATTATCTGGATATTATTGCACCACGCTTTAATGATGAACTGTTAAAGAAGCTCCTTGATATTGATGATAACCTGACCATTACCATGCACATGCAGACGATGGACCCGGTGAAGGCAATCAAGATGTTAAAGGGTGCTTTGACAAATATTCAGAAGATGAAGATTGAGGAGCAGAAAAAGGCAGTCCGCAGTGGGTACGACATGGATATTCTTCCTACAGATATTATCACTTATGAAAAGGATACGCTGGAGCTGCTTGACGATCTGAACACCAGTAACCAGAAGATTATCAAAATGTCTTTCCTGATTACCTGTTACGGCAGGAGCAAAAGGGAGCTTGAAAATATTACGCAGAGGGTGTCCGGCATTATCCAGCAGGCAAACTGTAACTTAAGATGTTTGCAGTATTTACAGGAACAGGGGCTTATGGCTTCCGCACCGATTGGATGCAATGATACGGGAATTGAGCGTGTGCTTACCACAAAGAGTACCGCTATTCTTGTGCCGTTCTGTACGCAGGAATTATTCATGCCTGCACCGGCAATCTACTATGGTTTAAATGCCCTGTCAAACAACATGATCATGGCAGACAGAAAGCGGCTTCGTACACCAAACGGAGTAATTTTAGGAACACCGGGCAGTGGTAAGTCCTTTAGTGCAAAGAGGGAGATTTTATCCTGCTTTCTTATGACAAGGGATGATGTGATTATCTGTGACCCGGAGGGCGAGTATTTTGCTCTTGTGGGAGCTTTGCATGGGCAGGTGGTAAAGCTGGCAACCAATTCCAAAGATTATCTGAACCCGATGGATATTCAGTTAAGCCATAAGGGAGATAAGGAAGCTCTGAAACTAAAGAGTGATTTTATCATTACCCTGTGTGATCTGATTGCCGGAGGGAAGGACGGTCTGGAGAATGATGAGAAGGGTATCATTGATGAATGTATCCGTCATATCTATGATGCCTATTTTGAAAATCCGGTGCCGGAAAATATGCCTATCCTTGAGGATTTATATAATGCCCTTTTAGACCATAAGAATGCGAAAGCAGAGCGTATTGCCAATTCCCTTGTACTGTATGTTCATGGTTCGCAGAATTATTTTAATCACCGCACTAACGTGGACAGTAAGAATCGTATCATGTGCTTTGATATCAGGGATTTGGGAAACCAGTTGAAAGAGCTGGGTATGCTCATCGTGCAGGATGCCGTATGGAACAGGGTGTCACAGAACAGGGAGAGAAGAATTGCTACCCGTTATTACTGTGATGAGTTCCACCTTCTTCTAAAGGAGAGGCAGACTGCCATTTATTCGGTGGAAATCTGGAAGCGTTTCAGAAAATGGGGCGGTATTCCGACAGGTCTGACACAGAATGTGGGCGACTTCTTAAAGTCGGAGGAAATCGAGGGTATTCTTGGTAACTCCGATTTTGTTTATCTGCTGAATCAGAATGCAAAGGATCAGGCGATACTTGCAGATAAGCTGGGGCTTTCGGAAAAACAGCTTTCCCATGTGACCAATTCAGAGCCGGGTTCCGGTCTGATTCTGTTTGATAACGTGGTGATTCCTTTTGTGGATAAATACCCGACAGACACAAAGACCTATGCGATTATGAATACCAAACCGGAAGAAAGTGTAAAACAGGAGGATGTTGATTAGTGGCAGAAAAGAAAAAAGATAAATCAAAAAAACATCAGCCAAGAGATGCGGATAACACCTTTGGAAAGAATGTCCAGAAGTCAGGGCTGTCAACAAAACGCAGAAATAAAAAGCAGTATCAGAAGCAGGACACTTTTGGACACAGTGAAAATCCTTCCGCAGAGCAGAAGAATTTGAAGTCTGAGAATACGGATGCGGACAGTAAGAGGAAAAGCGATTTTTCGCAGGAAAACAATACTTTTACGGAGGATGGTGACAGGGAGCAGGAGGAACATCAGCAAAAGGATGATTACCACCGCAGGGATACCTACCACCAATCCGAGAAAAAAGGAAAATACCACAGACGGGAGTATCAGAACAGGGAACGTACAAAACAATCTGATTTTGAACGTGATTTCCAGACGAAGGACAAAACCTTTACGGAAGGGATGGAACCGGAGTTTCATGGAAGCAAAAAATTAGACAGACTGCAAAATAAGGCAGAGAAAGCCGGGAAAAAGACCGAAGCTGCAAGAAAGAAGATACCTAAGAAAAAGGAGTATTCCTTTGAGCGTGTCTTTGATGAAAAGACAGGAAAAGCAAAGTATGTGCTGACTGCTGTGGAAAAAGAAAAGCAATTCAAACCGGATAGTCCGGTAAAAGTGGTTGCAGGCAGGGTAGGTGCAGAATATTCCAATTTTACCCATGGCAAGGTTGCCGAAGTGGAGAAAGAAAATTCTGCCGTGGAAGGAGCACATAAGACGGAGCAGACAGCAGAGGATGTCTATCATTTTGTGAAACGCAACCATAAAAGCGGATTGCAAAGGAAGAAAGAGAAAGTCGCAAGGCTGGAGAAAAAGCAGTTTAAGAAAGAGGTCAATTTCCGGTATCAGAAGTTTTTGGAAGAAAATCCGGATATGCAGGAAAAGACCCTGAAAAAGCAGATGCAGAAACGATTGCAGAAACAGCGGATCAAGCGGGAGTATGCAAAGGCAAGGCGGGCAGGACAGGCAGCAAAGAATACAAAGGAAGCGGCTGCAAAATCAGCCAGTTTTGTTACCAAGGTTGCCAAGAAAATGCAGGAGATAGCCAGCAGGAATGTTTCGCTTCTGGTAACAATCGGTATCTTTGCACTGATTCTGATTATGATCATGACAGCCATATCGTCCTGTGGGGCGATGTTCTCAGATGGTATGAGTACCACACTGGCAGGAAGCTATATGAGTGTTCCGGCGGAGATTGATGCTGCGGACCTGGCGTTTTCCGAGCTGGAAATGGAATTGCAGAAAGAAATCAATAACATAGAAACGGACTATCCGGATTATGACGAATACCGCTACAATCTGGATGCCATAGGGCATGATCCGTTTATTTTAATCGGTTATCTGTCGGCAGTACATACGGAATTTACGGCAAGTGAAGTGCAAAGTGAGATAGAAAGCCTTTTTGAAGAAATGTATGAGCTGACCTTAAATCCTACGACGGAAACAAGGACAAGGACTGTAACAGATCCGGAAACGGGTGAGGAGACGGAGGAAGAATACACTGTAACAATACTTGAAGTAACACTGACAGCCACCGACCTAGGTGTGGTGGTAGCCGGACACATGAATGAGGAGCAGAAAGAAATCTATGCTCTTTACAATGAAACCCATGGACTGACACAGCAGTTTTATACACCGCTCAATCTGTATTGGTATAGCTATGTGTCGAGTTATTACGGCTATCGTATCAATCCGGTCACAGGGCAGGAACAGTTTCAACGTGGTGTGGATATAGCGGTGCCCACAGGGACAACCGTGCTGGCAGCGATGGATGGAACGGTTACAACAGCAACCTATGATGCTTCTTATGGTAATTATGTTGTGATAGAGGACAGCAATGGTTACTGCACCAAGTATGCACACATGGATACATTAAGTGTCAGTGCCGGACAGACTGTTACACACGGAACAACCATAGGAACAACGGGAAATACGGGAAGCAGTACCGGAAGCCACCTTCATATCGAGTGTTTGTATAACGGGGAGTATTATAACCCGTTATTTTACTTTGATGTGGGTGAGGGAACTCTTTATGGAGAAACTCCGGGCGGTGGCGGTTCGCCGGGAAATGTCATACCACCGGATTCCTATGATGATGCGACAGTACAGGCACTTATGGAAGAAGCGGCAAGATATCTTGGCTATCCGTATGTTTGGGGCGGTTCTTCTCCGTCTACAAGCTTTGACTGTTCCGGCTTTGTATGCTGGGTATTTACCAACAGCGGCGTACATAATCTGCCAAGAACCACAGCACAGGGCATATATGACCAGTGTACTCCGGTGTCAGCGGCAGATGCAAAGGCTGGGGACATCCTCTTTTTTACAGGTACTTACAATTCACCAGGACCTGTCAGCCATGTGGGTATCTATTGCGGAAATGGTGTAATGATACACTGCGGTGACCCAATCAAATATGCTTCTATCAATACACCATACTGGCAGAGCCATTTCTATAGTTTTGGAAGATTAAATTAAAAGCAGGAAGTGAGGATAAATGACAAAGGAAAGAATTGAAAAAGAGCTTCTGAAAGTCCGGGAGCAGCTTGCAGGATTGCAGGCAAGGCAGAAGGACTTGGAGGAGCAGTTACAGATGGCAGAGGATGCGGAGAAAATGAAATTCATTGAGAAAAATAAAATCTCTCTGGAACGGCTGATTTTACTGAATAAAGTCAGTGAGGAAGAAATCCTGCATCTGTTAAAGAAAAAAGAACAGGAAGAACAGACACAACAATCAGAAAAGGAGGCAGTAAGCCATGAAAAAAATGAAACTATCATCTAAGGCGGTGTTATCGCTTGTTTTATCAGCAGTTTTATTCTGTATGCCCGCTTTGGGATTTGCCATGAACGGGAATTATGCAGTGAGTGTTCATGCGGAGGATACAGATCCGGAAAGCAGTTCTGAGGAAAACAGAACCGAGAATGATACAGAGCAGGAAACAGAAAGCGGTTCTGAAGAAAACAGCACGGAAGAGGATACGGTATCCGGTGGTGATGTAAAAGAACCAGAGTGTACCTGTGAGGATAAATGTGGTGCGTATGAATACGACCATAATTGCGAAGTATGCGTGAAAGATTATAAGCTCTGTGCATATAAAAAGCCGAATGTCACAATCCAGATCAATCAGCCGGATGGATGGCATAATGACAAAGCATCCGTAACATTTACAGTTGCGGATGTGGCACACACAGGAAATTTTGAAATTGCAAAGATACAGGCAAAGGTAGGACAGAATGGAAGCTGGACGGATGTGACAGAGGACAGAAAGCTGGAGGTTTCTGAAAACTGTACGGTATATGTGCAGGTCACTGACCAAAAGGGAA
Organism: Clostridium sp. AM25-23AC; assembly: GCF_003435125.1. Classification (NCBI taxonomy): domain Bacteria; kingdom Bacillati; phylum Bacillota; class Clostridia; order Eubacteriales; family Clostridiaceae; genus Clostridium; species Clostridium sp. AM25-23AC. Next base: position 28,260 of record NZ_QWGI01000021.1, read on the forward strand.
ATACCTATGAGAGAAGCCGTGCAATCAAATGTTTTGATACCACAAAGCCTACGCTTAATGCTGCGGTCAGTGACGGACTTTTGAGCGTTCAGGTACACGATACGGATTCCGGAGCGAAAGCAGTCTATGTCAACGGATATGAGTTTACAGAGCTTACAAACGGAACTTTGAATATCCGCCTGCAGCAATTTGATGCGGGGTATGAGTATTTTACCATTTCTGCAATGGACAATGCTGGAAATATGTCGGAGGTTTATAAAACGAAAAATCCATACTATAAAGACCCGACAGATGAGAGTGATGACAATCCGGCAGAACAACTTCCGGTCAATGCAGAAGCTACCAAGCCGGGAAGTGCCACGGGAACTGTAACGGAGCATACAAAGACAGACAGTAATGGGAATACTACTTCTCAGACAAATCCTGCGGAACAGAAAAAGCAGGCAATGGCGGAAGCGGATGCTTCTGAGAAAGCAGAGAATGAGGATAAGGACAGTAATCAGTCCGAGCAGGGCAAGGAATTTTATACCATTCAGACGGCATCGGACAAGGTGTTTTATCTGATTATCGACAGAGATGGTGAGGAAGAAATGGTCTATTTCCTGACAGAGATTACGGAAAATGACTTGCTGAATACCACATCCGATAACAGCGAGACCTTACCGAAAAACTCTGCTGCATTAGAGTCTGCAATCCCGACTTCTGAAAGTGCATTGCCGAATAATAATGCAGAACAGGGAAATAAGCAGGAGGAAGCTGCGGAAGATATAGAGGGAACAGAAGAAGATACAGAAAGCACCGAGGAACCGGAAGAAACGGAGGTTAAAGAGCAGGCAAATCCTATGATTTCCTATATCCTGATGGGAGGTCTTGCAGCGGCAGTAATCGGAGGTGCGTATTATTTCAAGGTGGTACGCAAAAAGAAAGAGGACTTCATCGAGGACGAAGATGAGGACGAGGAAGATAACGAAGAATATGAGAACGAAGATGAGGAATCAGAGGGCAGTTCGGATGATGATTTCTTTGAGGAACAGGAGGAAGAATAATGCAGTTAGTGATAGCAGAAAAGCCAAGTGTGGCACAGTCAATCGCCAAGGTGCTTGGTGCAGATGAAAAAAAAGACGGATACATGGAGGGAAACGGTTCTATCGTTTCATGGTGCGTGGGGCATCTGGTTGAGTTGGCACAGCCGGATGCCTATTCTGATGCATGGAAAAAGTGGACTTACGACAGCCTGCCTATGATACCGGAGCATTGGCAGCATGAGGTCAAGAAAGACACGGTTGCACAGTTCAGGGTATTAAAGGAGCTGATGCATGATACAAAAGTAGACAGCGTGGTATGTGCCACGGATGCAGGACGGGAAGGAGAGCTTATCTTCCGTCTGGTGTATGAACAGACGGGATGCAGCAAACCGATGAAACGCTTATGGATTTCTTCCATGGAGGAGAGTGCCATAAGGGAAGGTTTTGAGAATTTAAAGCAAGGAAGTGACTATGATCATTTATACCATTCCGCACTTTGCAGACAGGAAGCGGATTGGCTTGTGGGTATCAACGGTACGAGACTTTTTACCGTTCTATATGGCGGCAAGGTGTTAAAGGTGGGCAGGGTACAGACACCTACCCTTGCCATGCTTGTGGAGCGTGAAGCAAAGATTATGAATTTCAAGAAAGAGCAGTATTTTATGGCTCATATCCTCTGTGGCGGCGTGGATGCGGTCACAGAGAGGATTGACAGTAAAACAGAAGTAGAAAATGTTGCAGGAGCTTGTCTGAACGGACAGGCTCTTGTTACGTCTGTGATAAAGGAAGAAAAGACGGTAGCACCACCGAAGCTCTATGACCTTACCACGCTCCAGAGAGATGCCAACCGCTTATTCGGTTTTACTGCAAAACAGACCTTGGAGTACACCCAGAGCCTTTATGAAAAGAAGCTGTGTACTTATCCGAGAACGGACAGCCAGTATTTGTCTGACGATATGGAGCAGACAGCCGGAAATGTGATTGAAGCAATTTTCAGTTCCATTCTGTTTGAGGAAAATAGGATGTTCAATCCGGATATTAAGCGTGTGTTAAACAGCAAAAAGGTCACAGACCACCATGCGATTATCCCAACAATGGAGATTGCAAAAGCTGACCTTGCAGCCCTGCCGGAAACGGAGCGAAAGATTTTATCCCTTGTGGCCAACAGGCTGCTGTGTGCTACAGGGGATAAACATCTTTATGAAACGGTAAAGGCAGAGCTTTCCTGCGGTGGTTACACTTTTGCCACTTCAGGCAAGTCGGTCCTAAAAAACGGGTGGAAATATTTTGAAGATGCTTTTAAGCGTTCTTTTAAGACAACGGAAGATAAAGAGCAGGAGGATAAGAAACTGCCGGAGCTTTCAAAGGGGCAGACCTTTGACGGGGTACAGACGAAGATTAGCGAGCATTATACCACACCGCCGAAGCACTTTACGGAAGATTCCCTTTTGTCAGCAATGGAGCGAGCCGGAAGTGAGGATATGGGAGATGATGTGGAGCGTAAAGGACTTGGCACACCTGCCACCAGAGCGGACATCATTGAAAAGCTGGTAAAGGACGGTTTTGTGAAGCGTGAGAAAAAGCAGATGATCCCAACAGAGGATGGAATGAAGCTGATTACGGTGCTTCCGGATGTGGTGAAGTCCCCGAAACTTACTGCTGATTGGGAAAATGCCCTTACCCTTGTAGCAAAGGGCGAGTATTCCATGCAGGAATTTATGGATGGAATTGCGGATATGGTAAAGAACCTTGTGCAGACTTATCACAGCATTAGTGACGAACAGAAATCCATGTTTGGAGGAAATCAGAGCGTACAGGAAGCCCTTGGAAAATGCCCGAAATGTGGCGGGGATGTGGTAAAGGGAAAATATGGAGCTTACTGCAAAAGTAAGTGTGGTATGAATGTCGGCAAGGCTATGGGGACTGTACTTTCCGATACGCAGATTAAGAGTATGCTGGAGGGGAAAAAGACTTTCATCAAGGGTTTAAAGGGAAAGAAAGGCACTTACGATGCTTACCTGATTCCAGAAGGAATTGAGGATTATTCCTATACCAAAGATGGCAAGGAAATCAAAGGCTCACAGTATAAGGTCAAGCTGGAGTTTGCAAAAAGAAGTAAGTAACAGCACAGAAAATGGAGGATACGAACATGAATAAAGTAAATGAAAATGTAACTGTAAACGGAGCCGGAACACAGGATGAGGAGCCTGCGGCAAAGAATAATGAAACCAAAGCGGAGAAGTTCATCCGTCTTGGAGAATACCGCATGAACAAAGCGATTGATGCGATTGGAAGATTGGAACACCTTGCCAACAGGTCCGCCTATGAATATACAGCGGAGCAGGTAGAGGCTATGTTTGGTGCTTTAGAAAATAAGGTAGCAGATGTAAAAGCAAAATTCAGTACAAAGAAACAGGATAATACATCTTTTTCTTTTGGAACACATGCAGAGTAAGGAGGAAATCAGGAATGAAACAGTTAGAAAAGGAAATTGCGGAAACAAACAAGCAGAGCATGATGAAGCGTTATCAGTTGTATGGGACGAAAGCATTAAAGCTGGCAGACAAATCACAGAAGAATACCGGGAAGGGAGAGAGAAAGTAATGGAATATAAGGATTTTATAGAACAGGTAAGAGAGCAGATACAGGATTTTTTACCGGAGAAATTTGCAGATGCAACGGTTTCTGTTCATCAGGTAGTAAAGAATAATGACTGTGTTTTGGACGGTCTGACAATCCGGACGGAAGAAAGCAATATTTCTCCAACCGTATATCTGAATCCGTATTTTGAACGGATACAGGATGGAGCTGAGATGGATGATGTGCTTGGGCAGATTGTAGCCACATATCAGGCACATTATATTGACCATGATATGGATGTATCTGCGGTTACTGATTTTGATAATGTCAAAGACAAGATTGTGTGCAAGCTCATCAATGAAGAATCCAACAGGCAGTTCCTTGAAGACAAACCATACACCAAGGTGGAAGATCTGGCGGTTGTGTATCAGATTTTAATGGGCAAAAATGCGGAAGGCACTGCAACCATAACGATTACAGATAATCTGATGGACAGGTATGGGATTACCCTTGAGGATTTGCACGAACAGGCTCTTTTGAACATGGATGTTTTGCAGCCATACAGCTTCAAGGGAATGAGCGAGACCATTATAGAAATGATGGCTGGGGACATTGCAAGGGATAATGATATGGATATATCAGAGGCAAGAGAAATGGCATCCCAGATGATACCGGATGTTCCTGATACAATGTTTGTACTGACAAATGACACGAAGGTAAATGGATCTGCAGCTATATTAAATGATGATACCAGACAGGAAATTGCAGACAAGGTTGGAGACTTCTATGTACTGCCTTCATCTATACATGAAACGCTGATTATCCCGAAAGATGCCGGAATGGAGTTAAGAGACCTTGAACAGATGGTGCAGGAAGTGAACCAGACGCAGGTGGCACCGCAGGAACGTCTTTCGGATCATGTTTATGAGTATGATGCAAAAGAACATGAGCTGTTCCGCAGTGACCGTGCAGAGGAACGTGCAAAACAGAAAGAGGAAAAGCGTGATGAGAAGAAAGAACGTCCTTCACTAAAAGAGAGACTTGCAGAAAAGAAAAATGATGTGATGAAGATGGATTCTGACAGGAATCATCTTGCGACAGATAAGAAGAAGGAAGCGGTGATATAGATAGAAGAATAAGAAAAGATATGCGTACAACAGGTAATAAACATGATGATAGTTTGCGAAATTGGAGTAGCTTAGAACAGTATTTTTATGTGGAAGATGAAAAACTAGTAGCAGATGCGTTAGGAAGTATTCAAAACTTTATAATCTCAACCAAAAATGATTGAGAAAGTGTTGCTTGAAAAGTATAATAGATATGGTTACTATTCAATAAGATATAATTTATTATGGTAAGGTTAAGATGAACAAAGATAAAATTATTGGATATTATGATTACTATTATGATAAATATGAATATTCTCGTATTGGTAAAGGAAGAGGAGTGTTATCGGTAGATAAACAGCCATGTGATGTGCAAAGATTCTTTTATAATGATAAAGTATGCCCATTTTGTGGAACGGCACTTAAAAAAGTCTTTTTAGCATTTCGTTCGATACCAATGGGTGGTGATTTGTATGAACGAGGGGTAGTTCTTGAATGCCCTAATTGTAATTGGTGGACATATAAATATCGCTTTTCAGAGGATGCAGACTTGATAGATGAGGTTAACTCTATTTGTATGGACTCAAGGTACTATGGCATTACAAAAAGTTATAATATTGCAGATAAGATGCTCCCTATTGAAGTTTTAACAGACGAATTAAAAAAGAAACCAGAAATACTATATGATATTAATCCATATAAGTTAGAGGAATTATCACAAGAGATATTGCAAGGTGTATATGATTGCAAGGTATGTCATGTGGGAAAAACAGGAGATGGGGGAATAGACTTAATCGTTTTAGAATCCGATGATCCAATTCTTGTACAAGTAAAGCGGCGAGAAAATCCTAATCATGTGGAATTGGTAAAGGGGGTTAGAGAATTCGTAGGAACGCTTTTTATTGAAAATAAGAGAAAGGGAATTTATATATCAACCGCAAAAAAATTTTCAAAAGGTTCTGTAGATGTGGCTGAAAAACTTATAGAAAATAGACAGTTGGATTATTTTGAGCTGGTTGATTATGATAAATTAAATTCATTAATTAAGAATGTGGAGAAAAAGAAATATTGGAGTAAATTAGTTGAGAGTTTTTGCAAACAAGATAATTGTAGTATATACGATAGCGAAGAGGAAATTAGTAAATTCGAGAACGAGTAATTTTATCCTGTTTGTAAAATAAAGAACTCAAACGAGATAAAGAATAAAGATTACCGTCACTGGTGGCAATGGATTTTAAATGAACCATTGCCACTTTTTTTGTTGAAAGAAATTAGCGGAGGTTTTAGCATGAGAAAATATGATATGATTTCCTCTCTTGCAGAGGATACCGCAAGAGATATAGTCCAAAATAAACAGGTGTGGACACGGTATTTGACCACGGCTGCAAGGCTGTATAAATATCCCTTTAACGAGCAGATGTTAATATACGCCCAAAGACCGGATGCTACAGCCTGTGCTTCGCTTGAAACGTGGAATGAAAAGATGAATTGCTGGGTCAACCGTGGAGCGAAAGGAATTGCCCTGATTGATACGGACAGCGAACGTCCGAGATTAAAATATGTCTTTGATGTATCAGATGTGCATAAGGCAAGAAGAATCGGGCGTGCCCCAAATCTGTGGGAACTTAAGGAGGAACATAAGGCTCCTGTGCTTGCACAGCTTGAAAAGACTTATGGTGGAACCGATGTAAATATGCCTTTTGAAGAGAGGATTATGGAGATAGCTGACAGGATTGCCCAGGATTATTATGAGGAACTTTTACCGGAGCTAAACTATGTGAAAGAGGGCAGTTTCCTTGATGATCTGGATGAACTGAATCTCGGAATCAGGTTGAGGGAAACGCTGGCTTCCAGTATTTCCTTTACCCTGCTATCCCGATGCGGTGCCGATATGGATTTGTGGAAAGATGACATGAATTTTGAATATATCCACGAATTTAATAATACAAAGTCATTAGCTGTCATTGGAAATGCAACTACGGAAATGTGTAAGCCCCTGCTTATGGAAATTGGAAGGACAATAGGGGCATACGAGCGTCAGATTGCCCGAAATAAGGCAAGAGAAAAAGCGGCTGGGGAGCATATTGGAAGCCATGAAGAAAATGTTGAAAAAGGACTTGCAAATGCACCAGAAGCAGACTATAATGCTTTAAAGCGTGAAAGTGAAACGACAATAGAAAAACCAAAGGAAACTGAAAATCATACAGAAATGGAGGGCATTGCCAATGAAACTGACATACGAAAAGAACGGGGATTATCTGATTCCGAACCTGACAGCGAACGAGGAGCCGGAACAGGCACTGACCAAGTACGGACTGATGAGGAAGAACTTTCTGAAGGAGCACAGGAGAGGGATTTATCAGGGAATGATTCTGACAGGGGAGCTGAAAGCACATTGTCTGCAGGTACAGGAGCAGGCAGAGCAGAGAATGGAACTTCTGACCGGACAGATGGCGAAGTCGGAAGGAGTGAACGAGGAACTGAAAGCAGCCGATCAGATGGGCTGGGTAGCGAAGATGAACAACATCAGACACTCAGCGGAGGAAATCGTGCTGACAGAACTGATTTACATTTAAGCAGTGAGGAACAATTTCATAGCACCATGCAGGAGCCGGATAGTGACAACAATTCATTATCCGGTTCCTTTTCGGATAAAACCGAAGATTTCACAGAGCTTCAAAAGGGAATCTTATGTTTTGATAATCACCTTATCCATAAAAGACCGGAGATTGCGGGATATTTCCAGTCAGAGCAGGATGCGGTTTTACAGACGGAGTATCTGAAAAATTCTTTCCGTATGGAGAAATTTACAGAGATGTATATCGGGGATGTAAGAGCCGGGTATCGTGCTGATGAGGACGGGATTACCATGTGGAAAGGCAATTATCTGACCCGTGAAGCAGAGAGCAGGATTTCATGGGAAGATGCAAGATACCGGGTCAATTCTTATATCGAGGATGGTGTCTATTTACTTCCGGGGGAAGTGGCAGAGCAGATTGATACAGACGGAATGTTCAAACAGCTTGACCTTTTTACCATGTTTTCGGAGCAGGTCGGCAACATTGCCATGAAGCAGGCAGAAGAAAAAAGTGTTATGCCGACAGGCTTTGTACTGCCGGAGCAACAGATTGATGATATTTTAAGAAGCGGCGGGGGCAGGGATGACAGCCGCAAACGTATTTATGCCAAGTACCAGCAGAGAAAGACACCGGAAGAAATGACTGCCTTTCTGAAAAAAGAGTATGGAACCACCGGAAAAGGCTTTGAGTTTGACGGAAAGCAGATAGCCGTATGGTTTGATGAAGGTGGCATGCGTGTTGGATACGGTACATCAGCATCGGAGCAACCCATACTTACGATGGAATGGAAAGATATTGAGCAGAATATCCGCAGGCAGGTAGAGAATGGCACATATATGGGTGCAAATGAAGCTTATCTTGTGGAAGAGGTGGAGCGTAGCAGGATTGCAAACCATTTATTTTTCTTTTTCCGTGATGGTATGGGAGAAATGCCGGAAGAATTGGAATTAAAGGCGGGCAATTACCCGGATGCACATGCAAGACGGGTGGAACTTCTTTCTACACCGGAAGAGGTGGAGAGGATAGCTGCCCACATGGATCATGCTCTGCATCAGTTGGAAACCGGAGAAAAAAGCCTGCGTTTCCGTTCTGTTATGCCAAAAGAGGAGCTTCGTGCCGAACTCGACAACTTTCTGGTAGACAGGCTGACATTTCCAGCTGCTGAGCATGTGGAAATTAAACACGAGGATTTTATCACGCAGGATGAGATTGACCACAGGCTCGGCAGGGGAAGTGGTTTTTTAAATGGGTCTTTCCGTATTTATGATTATTTCAAGGAAGGGCATGACCGCAAAGAAGCAGCTAATTTCTTAAAGAATGAATATGGAACAGGCGGCAGTAGCCATGCACTTGCCGGAGCTGACCACAGCTATGAGGATCACGATGCAAAAGGAATAAAACTGCAAAAGGGAAATATCGGAAAACCATACGCAGAGGTACTTTTGTCTTGGAATGTTGTGGAGAAACGTATCCGAAAGCTCATTGAAGAAGATAAGTATTTATCTCCGGAAGGAAAAGAAGCCTATGCACAGTACAGAGTGGAGCAGGAGCAGAAGGCTTTGGAGCAGACACAGGCAAAGATGGAGCATGAAACCAAAGTAGCCTGCAAGAATGCCATTGAAAAAGCAATCGCTGAAAAGTTTGACGGGTATCGTCTGCCAAAGGATACAGCGGAAGCAGTCATTCAGGAATATGGCTCTGAACGGGTAAGCTATGTGCTTGCCAATTCTGTCATGCACAAAAGGCAGGACGGACGGTTTTCTCCGGAGAATAAGGAGTGGGCAAAAGCCATTGAGCCTTATGCCATGGTGAAAAATGAGGATATGGTTGTGGATTCCCACCCTGCCGTATTAAATGGCTTTATCAACCAGACACGACGGTATATCGAGCAGGAGAAAGAGCTTGCGGCACAGGCGGCTGAGAAAATCACGATTGATGGACAGGAGTGCATCAAAGTCGATGAATGGGGGACTGAGGAAGAAACCTATGTGCTTGGAAATTCCGTAACAGATAAGCAATTTTTTTATGCAGAGGTAAATGGTGTTGCCTTTGAGTACGATTATCAGCCACAGCGGGGAGAAGTCGAGGAAGATTATCTCAACGAGATGACGGAAAGGGCTATAGACCGTCACGAAACAGAGGTGTTTACACAGATTGAAGGAAGTGAAGATTATCCTGAAGGTGTTGAGGAACCACCATTAACGGCAGAGGATGTGCAAAATCTGGTTCTGATTAACAGGGAGTATTCTGCAGGAACCAGAACCACGGTTTATGATTTTGAATGTGATATTCGTGGGGAACATGACACATTGCAGTATACTTTAGAGCATCACGATGACGGGGAAGGTTTTACCATTCATACGCAAAAGGATGATATTTGGGAACGGATGTCTGAGCCGGAACTTGAGCGTCTTGAGGGTATTATCAGCCGTGAAGCCTTGTATTTTAAATACCATGATAAAATAGCAGGGGCAAAGAGCATAGAGGATATGGAGGAGATTCAGTTCAGTATTATTATGGAAGATGAGTCTCCTTATTTTTCGGCAGTTTCAGATAGGGTATGGAAAGAATTTAGCCAGAAAGAAAATGAGCTGTCTGGAGAAAATAGGGAAACTTCCGGACAGGATGTCCAAAAGCCGGAGGAAGTGTCAGATACACCATTAGAGCTGGATATCGAAGTACCTGTGAAGCAGGCAGAACCACAGATTGATAAGACCGGAGCTGTCAATTTCCGTATCACGGATGATGCTTTAGGAATTGGTACTGCAAAGGAAAAATTCCGCAGAAATGTGGAAGCCATACGCACGCTAGAGAAAATAGAAAGCGAGAACCGTATCGCAACACCGGAGGAACAGGAGATTTTATCTCAGTATGTTGGCTGGGGTGGACTTGCGGATGCCTTTGATGAAAGCAAGAGTGCCTGGGCAAATGGATATCAGGAATTAAAGGGACTGTTATCGGAACAGGAGTATACTTCAGCAAGGGAGAGTACCTTAAATGCCCATTACACAAGCCCTGCCATTATTCGCAGTATATATGAAGCATTAGATAAAATGGGATTTGAAAAAGGAAATGTTCTGGAGCCGGCAATGGGTATCGGAAACTTCTTCGGTATGCTTCCGGAGAAGATGCAGGAGAGCAGACTATACGGTGTGGAGCTTGACGGTATCACGGGAAGGATTGCAAAGCAGCTATATCCAAATGCTGACATTAAAATCACAGGCTTTGAAAAGACAGATTATCCGAACGATTTCTTTGATGTGGCAATCGGAAATGTGCCATTTGGACAGTACAAGGTGGCAGACAAGCAGTATGACAAACAGAATTTTTTAATTCATGATTATTTCTTTGCAAAGACCTTGGATAAGGTTCGCCCCGGCGGTGTGGTTGCCTTTGTTACCAGTAACGGAACAATGGACAAGAAAAGTCCGGAGGTCAGAAAATACCTTGCCCAGAGAGCAGAGCTTCTTGGTGCGGTCAGACTGCCCAACACGGCATTTAAGGAGAATGCTGGAACAGAGGTCACTTCTGATATTTTGTTCTTAAAGAAGCGTGACCGTGTGATGGATTTGGAGCCGGACTGGGTGCATCTGTCAGAGGATGAGAACGGCATTGCCATGAACAGCTATTTTGCCGAACACCCAGAGATGATCGTGGGAAAAATGGAAATGGTCAGCGGACCGTATGGTATGGAAAGTACCTGTATGCTCGATACCACAAGACCATTTGCACAGCAGCTACAGGAAGCGGTCAGCTATATTGATGGAGAGATAGAAGCGGTGGAACTGGATGAGCTGGCAGATGAGCTTGCGGATGCCACCATTCCAGCGGACCCGGATGTCAAGAATTACAGCTACACTCTTGTGGACGATAGGGTGTATTACCGTGAAAATTCCATTATGAAGCCTGTGGATATGTCAGCTTCCATGCAGGAACGTATCAAGGGCATGGTGGGTATCCGAAACTGTACGCAGGAGCTTATCAATCTGCAATTAGAGGAATATCCGGATACAGTAATCAAGGAAAAGCAGGCGGAGTTAAAAAGTTTATATGATGCTTTTTCCAAGAAACACGGTCTAATTAACTCGCAGACCAACAAAAGAGCATTTAATCAGGACAGCAGCTATTGTCTGTTATGTTCTCTTGAAAAATTGGACGATGAAGGCAATTTCAAAGGCAAAGCGGATATGTTCACGAAGCGTACCATTAAAAAGGCAGAGGTTGTCACAAGTGTGGATACGGCAAGTGAAGCACTGGCAGTGTCCTTATCGGAAAAAGCAAGAGTTGACCTCGATTATATGGCAGAGCTGACTGGAAAAGATGTGGATACGGTCAAGGAAGAGCTGACAGGAATTATATTCCAGAATCCCTTGACGGATCAGTGGGAAACAGCAGATGAGTATTTAAGTGGAAATGTCCGTGACAAGCTGGAAACAGCAAAGGTCTATGCAGAGAGCCACCCGGAATATGCCGTGAATGTGCAGGCACTCACACAGGTACAGCCGAAGGAGCTGGATGCCAGCGAAATTGAGGTGCGTATCGGTGCCACATGGATTGACCCGAAGTATATTGAGGATTTTATGAGGGAGACCTTTGAAACGCCGCAGCATTTGTTAGGCAGAAATGTCGTGGGCGTACAGTACTCCGATGTGACAGGACAGTGGAACATAAAGGGAAAAAATGCGGACTATGGCAATTCCCTTGTAAATATGACCTACGGTACAAGCCGGAGAAATGCCTATACCATTCTGGAGGATTCCCTTAATTTAAAGGACAGCCGTGTTTACGATACCATAGAGGAGGACGGCAAGGAAAAGAGAGTCTTAAATAAAAAGGAAACCACCATTGCATCACAGAAGCAGGAAGCCATAAGGGAAGCATTTAAGGACTGGGTGTTCTGTGATCCGGAACGCAGACAGGTACTTGTGGCAAAATACAACCAGCTTTTCAATTCCACAAGACCAAGGGAATATGACGGTTCACATCTGAAATTCCCCGGCATGACACCGGATATTGAGTTAAAGCCCCACCAGAAAAATGCAGTGGCTCATGTACTTTATGGAGATAATACCCTGCTTGCCCATTGTGTGGGAGCTGGAAAGACTTTTGAAATGACAGCGGCAGCCATGGAGAGCAAGCGTCTGGGATTATGTCAAAAGAGCCTGTTTGTGGTTCCGAACCATTTGACGGAGCAGTGGGCAAGTGATTTTTTACGGTTATATCCCGGAGCCAATATCCTTGCTGCAACAAAGAAAGACTTTGAGCCTGCTAACCGTAAGAAATTCTGTTCCAGAATAGCCACGGGAGATTATGATGCGGTTATTATCGGGCATAGTCAGTTTGAGAAAATTCCGCTTTCACAGGAAAGACAGGTAGCCATTATTGAAAGGCAGATTGATGAGATAGAGCTTGCCATTGCACAGGCAAAAGCCGACAACGGAGAACGCTACACCATTAAGCAGATGGAGAAATCAAGAAAATCACTTCTTACAAGGCTTGAAAAGCTGAATGATGCATCAAGGAAAGATAATGTAGTGACCTTTGAGCAGCTTGGCGTGGACAGGCTTTTCGTGGATGAGAGCCATAATTACAAAAATCTGTTTCTTTATACCAAGATGCGAAATGTGGCGGGAATCGCACAGTCAGAGGCACAGAAATCCTCGGATATGTTTGCAAAGTGTCAGTATCTTGATGAATTGACAGGCGGTAAGGGTGTAACTTTTGCGACAGGTACGCCGATTTCAAACAGTATGACAGAGCTTTATACCAATATGCGTTACCTTCAGTATGGTACGCTTCAGAAGCTGGGACTGGGACATTTTGACAGTTGGGCATCCTCTTTTGGAGAAACGCAGACAGCCATAGAGCTTGCACCGGAGGGAACCGGATACCGGGCAAAGACAAGGTTTGCAAAGTTCTTTAATCTCCCGGAGCTGATTGCACTTTTTAAGGAGAGTGCGGATATTCAGACACCGGATATGCTAAATCTTCCTGTGCCGGAAGCAGAGTATGAAAATGTGGTGCTAAAGCCAAGTGAATATCAAAAGGACATGGTGGCATCTTTGGCAGAAAGGGCAGAAGCCGTGCGTGACAGACAGGTACAGCCTTATGAGGACAATATGCTAAAGATTACCAATGACGGAAGAAAGCTGGCATTAGACCAGAGACTTATCAATGATATGTTGCCGGATGATGAAAATTCAAAGGCAAGCAACTGTGTGGAAAAGGCATTTGAAATATGGGAGCAGACAAAGGAGCAGAAATCAACGCAGCTTATTTTCTGTGACCTGTCAACACCGAAAGGAGATGGTACATTTAATGTTTATGAGGACATCCGAAACAAGCTGATAGAAAAGGGTGTCCCACCGGAAGAAATCGCATTTATACATGAAGCAAATACGGAGCTTAGGAAAGCGGAGCTGTTCGGAAAAGTAAGAAGCGGACAGGTCCGTTTTTTGCTTGGTTCCACACAGAAGATGGGAGCCGGAACCAATGTGCAGGACAGACTTATCGCACTGCACCACCTTGATGTGCCTTGGCGTCCTTCTGATATTGAACAGCAGGAAGGGCGTATTTTGCGACAGGGCAATCTTAATCCAAAGGTCAAGATTTTCCGCTATGTGACGGAAGGAACCTTTGATAGTTATTCGTGGCAGCTCATTGAGAACAAGCAGAAATTCATCGGTCAGATCATGACAAGCAAATCTCCGGTACGTTCCTGTGAGGATGTGGATGAAGCAGCACTTACTTATGCGGAGGTCAAGGCTCTGGCAACAGGAAATCCTTACATCAAGGAGAAGATGGACCTCGATATTCAGGTTTCAAAACTGAAACTTATGAAAGCAAACCATACCAGTCAGAAATACCGACTGGAGGACAACATCGCAAAGCATTATCCCCAGCAGATTACAATTTTAAAGGAGCGTATCAGCGGGATGCAGGCAGACATTCAGGCTGCGAAAGCCAACCTTCCGGTGGATAAAGAGCAGTTTTCCATGAAAGTGGGGGACAAGCTCTATACGGATAAAAAAGAAGCCGGAACAGCCCTTGTGGAGATGTGCAAAGAAATAAAAACAGTCAATGCCCCTGCGGTCATTGGCGAATATGCAGGTTTTAAGATGGCAGTATCTTTTGATGCGTTCAACCACAAATTTGTGATGAACCTGAAAGGTCAGCTTTCCCACAATCTGGAAGTCGGTTCAGACCCGATTGGAAATATTGCCCGTATCAACCATGCACTGGAATCCATGCCAAAGCAACTCATGGAAGCACAGACAAAACTTGAAACTGTGGAGCATCAGCTTGAAACCGCAAAGGTGGAGGTAACCAAGCCTTTTGCGCAGGAAGCGGAGCTTGCAGAGAAGTTAGAGCGTCTGTCTGCATTAAATGCCCTGCTTAACATGGATGAAAAGGGCAATGATGGGATTGATATGGATGATGAGCCGGAAGCTCCAAAGAGCGAAAAAGAGGTTGCAGACCGTCCGGCGAAGAATATTCCGATTGCAGAGAAAGCAGTGGGTACAGAGCAGGATAAGGGCATCAGACAGTATGCGGATGTACCTGCAGAAAGAGTGTCCCTGAAGGCGAAGTTGGAGGTGATGAAAGCAAAGGTTGCCGGAGGAGATACAGAAAAGCCTATGCCACAAAAGGCAAGGGGAAAAGAAGAAACCTTATAAAAAATTTGAAGTTTTTTATTTTTATTCCCAACTTTATTCCCAACATGTTATAATTATTTTGGTTGGGAATAAAAGTTGGGTAAAGGAGCATACTAATGGATATTAAACAAATTGTTTTAGATTTATGTGCCTTAAGTGATGAACAGGAATGGTTTGAATTTAAGGAAAACTGGTTTCAGCCTGAGGCATTAGGCGAATATGTATCTGCCCTGTCAAATGCGGCGGCTTTTCATTATAAAAAATATGCGTATTTCATTTGGGGAGTAAATGATAAAACTCATGAAATTGTAGGAACAACATTTAACCAGTATTGTGAATATAACAAGGAACCGTATCAGAATTATCTTGCGAGAAATCTGTCACCAAGCATAAATTTTAGTTTTGAAGAAACAGAAATTTATGGAAAGAGAGTCGTTGGTCTGGTAATTCCTGCGGCAACCGAAATTCCTACGGCATTTAAAGAAAAGAGGTTTTTAAGGATAGGATCATCAAAATGTAATATGAAAGATTACCCTAAGAGAGAAATTGAACTTTTCAAAATACTTGATGGAAGAACGGAAACGATAGAAACGGTACCGGCGAAGTATCAGGACCTTACATTTCAAAAACTCTTTGGATATTATGGTTCAAAAGGGATTGTTTTAAATCAAAAGACGTTTATTAAGAACTTGGGATTAAAAACAGAAGAAGGAGAATTTAACATTCTAGCACAGTTATTATCAGATAATTCTCATTTTCCGCTTCGTGTATCTATTTTTGATGGAGAAACAAAAGGCTCTAATCTTTTCTCAGTGCGTGAATTTGGAAATGACTGTTTATTATACAGCTTGGACGAGTTATTGCGTTATGGGGATGTGTTGAACCTAATCCAGACGGACGAAACAGACAGGGTTGTTGAGAGGAAAGAGGTTCCTTTATTTGATAATAAGGCATTTCGTGAGGCTATCATAAATGCCGTTCTGCACAATAAATGGGTGGAAGGAAATGAGCCTATGATTTCGGTTTTCTCTGACCGGATAGAGATACTATCGAGAGGAACACTTGCTCCGGCACAGACCATGGAGGGATTTTTCTTAGGAGAATCAATCCCTGTAAATGAAAAGTTGTCCGAGATATTTCTTCAACTGCATATAAGTGAGAAATCCGGACGAGGGGTTCCTAAAATTACGGAAATGTATGGAAAAGATGCATTTTCATTTAGGGAGAATTCCATTGTTGTTACTATCCCATTTGAGAGAATAAATAAGGTTGGGAATAAAGTTGGGAAAAAGGTTGGGGATAAGAAACCCTTAAATTCCAGAAGACAAAAGATTATTGCAGAAATGAGAGACAATCCAAATATTACAACTGCGGAACTTCATAACATATTAGGCGTGAGTGAAACAGCAGTAGAAAACAATATATCATTTTTAAGAGAAAATGGTTATATAGAGCGGGTTGGCTCAAAAAAGGCAGGATACTGGAAAGTATTATAGCAGTTTAATTTAATAGTGTGATTATGCAGAAGGCAGTCCATAGTGGGCTGCCTTTTGTCGTGCAAAAAAATGAAAATATGGAGGTTTATTATGGCAGACGAAAATATGAATACAATTCATATAACAGAAAAACAAAAAGTACAGGAAATTACAGACAAGTTGGAGGAAGGATTAAAGGAACTTTTTGAGAGTGAAAAGTACAAGACTTATCTTTCCACCATGTCAAAATTTCATAATTACAGCTTTAACAATACGTTACTTATCGCCATGCAAAAGCCAGAAGCAACACTTGTAGCCGGATATAAGGCATGGCAGAAGAATTTTGAAAGACACGTTAACAAAGGAGAAAAGGCAATCCGTATTCTTGCCCCTGCACCTTACAAAATTAAAGAGGAACGGGATAAATTAGACCCTGTCACAGGAGAAATGATGTTTGATGAAAACGGTATGCCTCAAAAGGAGCAGGTAGAGGTCACGATTCCAGCATTTCGTGCCGTGTCTGTATTTGATGTATCGCAGACAGACGGAAAGCCAATTCCGGAACTGGAAGCACAGGAACTTTTATCAACAGTGGAGGGATATGAGGACTTTGTGCAGGCACTTATGAATGTTGCCCCGGTTCCTATTGGTTTTGAGGATATTCCCGGCGATTCCAAAGGATATTTCCATACCGAGGAAAAGCGGATTGCAGTGCAGGAGAATATGAGTGAGAGCCAGACATTAAAGACAATGGTGCATGAAGTAGCTCATTCCATGCTGCATAATAAGGAAATCAATCGGGATGATTTGATAGAAGAACCTGCAAAGGACAGAAATACAAAAGAAGTAGAAGCAGAAAGCGTTGCCTATACGGTATGCCAGCATTTTGGCATAGATACCTCGGATTATTCCTTTGGTTATATTGCAGGGTGGAGTAGTGGTAAGGATATGAAGGAACTGAAATCTTCCCTAGATACTATACGAAAGACGGCATCGGAACTTATTACAGGAATTGAGGGAGCATTAAGGGAATTGCAACTAAATCGTGAGATGGAACAGGAACAGAGTAAAGAGTGTATCCTGCTGATACAGAATGAAGATCTGACGGAGTTCAGCCTTGTAAATGTCCGTGGAATGGATACGCAGGAGCTTGTGGCTGCTCTTACTAACATGAATGAGGATGATAAACTCAGCATACAGGCATACTTGGAAAGCAAGGGTGCATGGACTACAGAGCTTGGTAATGATAAAACGAGAGAATTTGAGGAATATCATCTTGATGTTCGTTACAATCTTGATACAGATGAGATTATTGATGTGAAAGCAAAAATAGCAGAGCAGATTGACAATAACCTCTCTGTGATGGAACAGGCAGAGATTGATGCACTTCCAGACCCGATGATTGGTCTGTCTGAAATGCGGGAGTACGGTTATACATGGAATGAAATGCTGCCATTGACGCAGGAGAAAGCATTGGAATTGTTTGACCATGACTTGCCTGTGTATCTGTTACACAATGACGGTTCGGAAACCACGGTAGATGATAGAAAACAAATTATGGAGCATGAAGGAATTTTTGGCATTGAAAAAGGCGATTGGGAAAATGAAAGAAAACTTCGTTCCATGCAGGCTGAACTTTCGGACAATCAAATAAATAAGGAAGCGCAGCTT
Organism: Clostridium sp. AM25-23AC; assembly: GCF_003435125.1. Classification (NCBI taxonomy): domain Bacteria; kingdom Bacillati; phylum Bacillota; class Clostridia; order Eubacteriales; family Clostridiaceae; genus Clostridium; species Clostridium sp. AM25-23AC. The sequence goes on from NZ_QWGI01000021.1 coordinate 46,351, forward strand.
TTGTATGGCAGCTCTGACAAGTACGGTATTTATCAGTTGAAGCATAATCCGGAGTTGGATCATCTGCGGTTTGAAGGCACAGAGTCTTTAAAGCGTATGGGTATTACAAAGGACAATTTTGATGTTATCAAGCCGGAAAATTATGAACTGATTTATGTAGGAGAGCTGTCTGAATTGCAAGAGCAGACACAGGGCGAAACACTGGAAGCAATCTATGAGCAATTCAATATAGCCCACCCGGAAGATTACAGAGGGCATTCCCTGTCTGTCAGTGATATTGTGGTCCTGCATCAGAATGGGAAAAACAGTGCCCATTTTGTGGATTCCTTTGGATTTACCCGACTTCCTGATTTTATGCAGACTTTGGAGGGAGTAAAAGAGCAGGAAGCGGAGATTGACACCTCTGGACACGATGTCCAGAAGTCAGAGCCAGAGAAACAGGAGCAGCAAACTTCGGACAACACGTTGGAAGATGGGGATGAAATCATTGACCTTGGTGATGAAAAGGAACAGGTGCTTGCAGATATGAAAAAATCCTTGGAGCTTGGGGAAGAAACCGAACTTGCCTTTCAGATTGCAGACCGCTATATCAGTATCCAAGAGGTGGATGGAGGCTATGATTATTCCATTATGGGAGCTGATTATAAGGAGCTTGACGGTGGAGTTTATGACAATCCTGATGTGACAATTAGGGAGGCACTGACTGATATCGTAGATGATTTGAAAGCTGCTCCAGACCATAACGGAGCGAAAGGGAGTATTAAGGAAAAGGATGAGCTGATACCGATTGATTATGAAGGATTGATGGAAAAGGTTGAGGAAGCCAATGAAGTTGTACCAAAAAATCAAGAGAGCAGCATCATAACGGATTTCAGGGCAAAGACCAATGAAGTGTTCCATGACATTAGTGAAATGAATCCGGCAGAAATTGAAGAAACGATAAAATGCCATGTGCAGGCAAAGATTGATGAGTATGATATTGATGCCACAATCATTGATGCAGTTGTTGTAGGAAGCAGGTGCAGAGGTCTGGAGAAGGACAGCTCTGATCTTGATGTGGTAGTGGAACTTTCTACGAATGAGAGAGAGGATGATTTATTCAATGCGTTTAATGAGGACGGGTTACATATCGGTGAGGTAAAGGTTGATATCAATCCGATTACTGCCCAGCGTACCGGGACACTGGAAACGTATCTGCCACAGGCTGAGAAGTATCTGGAGAGCATCCGGCAGGAAAGGGAGCAGGAGCTGACACAACAGATGCAGACACAGGGCGAAATGGAGAAAGAAGAGGTTGAAGTAACATTGATGGTATCCGAGTGTGGAGAGTTTCATAATTTGGGAGAATTTTATGAGAATATTCCCACTGTGGAGGAGGCAATCGCTATCTGGAAACAGATACCACCAGAGCGGATGCATGGTATCCCTGCAATCGGTATCAATGTTCACAGACCGGGCGAAGAAATCTATATGGATGATGAAGTTGACCTGTTATCAGGTAACCGGATTGATTTGGAGATATTAGAGCATATTCCAAGCATAACCTGTGAACCGAAGGCTATGGAAGTCATTGCTGAACTTGTAGCAAAGCTGCCTGAAATGGAGATAGATGGAGTTATGTCTGAAGATATGGAAGCAATGGTGTGGGAGAAGCGTATGCCGGATTTAGGACCTGCAGAACAGCTTGCTGTTGAAATTGACCGTTTTAGCTATGATTATGATGTTTATTCCTACCGCAACAACAACCCAAATATGACGGAGAGTGTGTCAGAGATTTCCGAGATGATAGTTCAAGGGAATACGGAGCCTATTACAGACTGGTTGAACGAGGTTATTTCTGAGGGAGCTTTGCCGGATGAAATGCAAAGGACAAAAGTATTGCTGGAAAAATTGGCTGAATACAAGCCTCTTGCCAAGATTGAAGAAATGGAAGAACAAAATTATAACATGATTGACAACGTGCTGAATAATGGTGCAGAGAAAGCACAGAGGGAAGCAAATAAGAAGAATCAGGAACAATCTGCGGTAAAAGTTTCCTTAAAAGCTCGATTGGCTGAGAAAAAAGCACAGGTGGAAGGTTCTGGACAGGAACATGAAGTACAGGAAAATACAAAGAAAAATCAGAGGGAGATATAAGCGATGAATAATAAATTTACAGTAGAAGAAGTCAATTTAATCTGCATTTTTGAGTGTAAGAGCAGGACAAAGGTTATAAGTGATATTAAAAAAGCGATTAAGTATTTGGATGACGATGAAATGGTAGAATTGTCAAATCGGGTAGTTGCCAAGTTAGATGATATGACAGACAAAGAATTCGCAGAGATGGAGTTTATAGTAACGGAATAGAAATGGTTTTGCTGGCAGAGCATGGATATGAATGTGTTTTGCCAGCATAAAGCATATTAACTTGACATAAAAATCTTACAGGTGTAATATTTAAGGCGAAAGAAATTTTTTTATCTTAAAATCTTACAAGCGTAATATTAAGAAAAGTAGGAAATATAATTTTTAAAGAACGGAGGTTAGACAAAGATGAAGCGTAGAGCAAGAAGGAAAAAGAAACAAAGAACGACAATTTGCTTGACGGTATTTGTGCTGGGAACAATGTCTATCGGAGCTATTGTAAGTATTGGCATTTTGCATAGAAAGCAAAATACATTGGTTTCTCCAGAAGAACTTTTAGTTGAATATATGAGTCATATTCCAGAGCAGGAGTATGAAGAAATGTATGCGATGTTAAATATTGAAGCATCAAGAAATATTAGTCAGGATGATTTTGTAAAGCGAAATTCGGCTATCTATGAAGGTATTGAAGTGGACAATATGGAGATTGAAGTTACAGCATATGATGAGGAACGAAAAGCAGTAACTTATCAAACTTCTTTTGATACGGTAGCAGGTAATATCAGCTTTGAGAATGAGGCAATTTTTCTGAAGGGGGAAGATGGATATAAGTTGGCATGGGATGATTCACTGATCTTTCCGGAATTAGGTTCAACAGACAAGGTAAAGATTTCTACTACGCAGGCAAATCGAGGGGGAATTTTGGATAGAAATGGGCGAGTTCTTGCTGGAAAAGGTGTTGCATCTTCGGTTGGAATTGTACCAGGAAAATTGGAAGACAGAGATGAAGCTATTCAGCAGATAGCTGAGTTGTTGGAAATTGAATCAGAAGTGATTGAAAAGAAACTGTCTGCAAAGTGGGTAAAAGAAGATTCCTTTGTATCAATTAAAACGATTCCTAAAGTGGCAGAAATTGAGTTAATGAAAATCGAGCAGGATGAAGAGGTGTTGAAAGAGAATGAAAGACAAGAAAAATTGCTTGAAATTCCGGGAGTGATGATATCTGACACTGAGGTGCGAGAGTATCCATTAGGTGAGGCAGCTGCGCATTTAGTAGGTTATGTACAGAGTGTTACCGCAGAAGATTTAGAGAACCATGCGGGAGAGGGATATACAGCCAATAGCGTAATGGGTAAAAGCGGAATGGAAGGCTTATTTGAAAAAGAATTGAAAGGACAAAACGGCAGTAGCATTTATATTGTAGATTCTGCTGGGAACAAGAAAGCGGAACTTGCGAGCATATTTGTACAGGATGGAAAGGACATACAACTAACTATAGATGCTGACCTTCAGAGGTCATTATATGCACAGTTTAAAGAAGACAAAAGTTGTTCTGTAGCAATGAACCCGTATACCGGAGAAGTTTTGGCTTTGGTTAGTACACCGTCCTATGATAATAATGATTTTATTATGGGGTTATCTAATGAACAGTGGACTGCACTGAACGAGGACGAGAATAAGCCGATGTATAATCGCTTTCGACAGGTATGGTGTCCTGGTTCAACTTTCAAACCGATTATTGCAGCAATTGGGTTGGAATCAGGAGCAATTGATCCGATGGAGGAATATGGAAATGAAGGGTTAAGTTGGCAAAAAGATTCTTCATGGGGCTCTTATTATGTGACCACACTTCATACATATGAACCTGTCATTTTAGAGAATGCACTGATTTATTCAGATAATATTTATTTTGCAAAAGCTGCATTAAAAATTGGTGCAGAGGAGATGGAAAGATCATTAACGGAACTGGGATTTAATGAAGAGATTCCATTTGATATTAAGATGGCAAAATCACAATACTCTAATACAGAAAACATTGAAACGGAAATACAATTAGCAGACAGTGGTTATGGACAAGGACAGGTTTTGGTAAATCCTTTGCATATGGCATGTATCTATTCTGCTTTCTGTAATGAGGGAAATATTGTAAAACATTATCTGGTATATCAGGCTGAAGCGACTGTTACGTTTTGGAAGCCGGGAGCATTTTCTAAGGAAACAGCAAACCAAGTATTAGAAGGCACAAAAAAAGTTGTGAATGATTCTCATGGAACCGGACATGCAGCTCATCGTGATGATATTGTTTTGGCAGGAAAAACTGGTACCGCAGAGATTAAGGCATCAAAGGATGATACTTCAGGTACGGAACTGGGATGGTTTGCTATCTATTCGACAGAGGAAACAGTGGAACATCCTATATTGATTATCAGCATGGTTGAAGATGTAAAAGGAAGAGGAGGAAGCGGCTATGTCGTTAAAAAGGACAGTGCAGTATTGGAGGATTGGTTTCATAGCAATTAGTATTATGATATTGCTTAGCGTTCCTGGGTGTGGTGATACACATTTGGAAGATGAACAAGTAGTAGAAAGTGAAATTGCAGTTCAAGATCAACAACAAAATGTGAAGGACAATGAAGATGAGATTATAGAAATTTGTTCGCAGCTGTATAAAAAAGCTTCAGAGGAGAATAAGATAGCAGATTTAGAAATGATTCGTATTATTGTAAATCAGTTTGGAGAAAATGGGTATCCGGCTGTTGACAGCAGAAATCAGATTGATATGACTGAGGCAGAGCAGGTAGAGTGGTTCTGTGAAATGGTGGATACGCAGGAAGAGGCTGAAATAACAATTATTGAGGTCAGTTACTTGGGCGGATTTGTAAAATATGATTTGGAAACAAAAGACGGAAATGTGGATGTGGTCAGAAGCTATTATAAGTACGAAAACGGAAACATGAAACGAGAGGTGACAGGAAGTTATCAGGCGGAGTATTGGAATTATACAGAAGACGGTTATCTTATGTTTTCAGGAGTTTGGTTTTCGGAAGAATTATATGTACTGACATTGAGCGGAGCGGAGGAGCATACTGCATTACGAGTACAGCCTTTGGATGAAACATACAGAGAGTTGAGTCGGAAGTATCTTCTTCCAATCGGCTTTGAACAGAATAATATGTTCATTGTAGATTGGAGCGAGGATGATTTTGGAGAATTGAATTTCTACGATATGTTTGACCTGCTCTATCCAAAAGTTTATGGGACAAATATTCCTTATGTTGCAGATGACAATTTTGGAGTTGGTGCTGTTTATCAAATACCCAAGGATGATTTTGAGCGTGTTATCCTGCCCTATTTCGATATTGATAGTGAAACATTGCAATCCAAAACCATCTATAATGCAGAGGATAAAACATATGAATATAAACCGAGAGGATTTGAGGAAGTGGAGTATCCGGAATACCCATATTCAGAGGTAATCGGATTCACAGAAAACGGCGATGGAACACTTACTCTGACAGCCAATGTGGTGTTTCCGTATGTGGGGGATTCTAAAGTATATGCACATGAGGTTGTAGTTCGTCCTTTAGAGAATGGAGGAGTACAGTATGTGTCTAACCGAATTATACCATCCGAGGATAATTGTGAGGAAACATGGCATACACCTCGCCTGACAGCGAAGGAATGGGATGAAATATATGGAGGTAAATGATGGAAGATGTGAAATGGATGTTTAGAAAGTGCGGATTTCCAATTTTGATATTCTTGTTTGTTGTTATAGTTGGTACGGTCTGTTGGGAAAAATTGAAAACGGAGAAACCTCAAAGTGTAGCAGAGGAAGTATGGGAACCTCCTGTAGAAATCGAGAACAGCGAAGAGGTATCGGTAGAGGAAACAGATACGGAATCTTCTATGGAGTCTGTATATTGGTTCGTGCCTCAATCTGAGGAGTGCTTAATTACAGATGAGGAAAAGAAAGAATTACAAAGTATGGTATTATCAGCAGCCGAATCAGTCAGTGAAATATATGTGGATATAGTAATTTCAGATGCACCAAACTATTCTTCTGGTATTAGTGACTTCACTAGCGAACAGCGAAAAGTTGTTGTAGAACACTTGGGCAGTAAAGGATTGGTGAGTGTAGAAGAAGATACCAATATGCAGAATTATGAAAAAATAGAGACATTCTATGCTGAATATTTGGATGGTCATGATTCAATGGTAACAGTATTTGATGTACATAGAGATGGGTTGTTGGGTGCAGTAACTTTTATCTATCGTAAAAATAAATTGCAGACTTATTACATAGGAGTGCGATGGAAAGAAGGTGGGGTGCCGGAGATACAGGGTACTTCCGTTAGTAATGTGGCTGAAATCAAACTTACTGAAAAAGGGTATTTTATCTATGCATATGAATATGTGATTGCACATGCAAGTTTGAGACAGTATTGGAGAATAGAACCGCTTCCGGAAGACTGCCGGAAATTGACGGAAAAATACATATCGGGACTAAGCTATGTGAATTACAACGTGCTTGTCACAAACTGGGACAGTAATAATGTGGAGGACATACTGATGCCTTGTATGTATGAAGATATTTATCGGATTTATACAGGTGAAAATTTGAAAACGGAAGATTGGAAAATTTCGGCAGAGGAATTTGAAAAGATTATGACCACCTATTTTCCTGTATCGGTGGAACAGTTGAGAGAGCATTGTGGATATGATGAGGGCAGCAACAGTTATGAATATGAAATGATTTATGCCAGCCCATATCCGCCCTTTGGAGAGGTGGTTGATTATACAGAAAATGCGGATGGAACAATTACGCTTATCGTTGATGGAGTATGGCCGGATTATAATTCCGATCTCGCTTTTAGAAACACGGTTGTGGTCCAACCATTTGAAGATGGAACGTTCAGATATCTTTCTAATTCCATAGAGCAAATAGAATTGGAACTGCCACCGATAGCAAGAACGAAAGGATGATTTTATGGTATTAAGGAAAAAAAGTATTCTACTGATTATGGTATTTCTGATTGGGTGTTTCGTATGTGCCTGCGGAAAAGAAAAGAGTGTTGTGGGTGAAACTCTTGCGGAAGATACGGAAGAAGTATCTCCCACGGAGGAAACAAAAAGCGCTGAGGAAGAAGCTGCAGAGCAGTGGGAAAAGGGCTATGGACTTCCAGTGGATGAACAGGAGGAAAAAGAAGCTGCGAATGACTGCAAAAAAATGATGGAACTTATTTTTGACATTTATAAGGATGCAGATAAAGGGACAGCATCAAATGTGGTTCTGAATGATGAAACGGTTCTGGAAATGCAGAAAAGGTTAATGGAAACGGGATGTCCGGTTTCCACTTTGGTAACATACTCCAATATGGGAAATTATGAAAGTGTGGATTCTTATCTTGAGAATTGCACGGCTGGGGAACGTGGTTCTGTAGTAGTTTATGAGATACATAGTGATGGTGGAATTGGTAGAATAAAATACATTTATGATGGAACGGATATGTATGTTGTAAGTGCAGGAAGCGTATGGAATAAGAATGGTAAGTCGGGAATGTCCTATATATCCTACACCAGAATAAAGGAGTGGAAATATACGGATAAAGGATGGTTTTGTTATGAATTATGTGTTCCGGAACCGCCGGAGGTTACAGAGATTGTTGACGGAAGCTGTCTGGTAAGAATAAAGCCATTATCTAAGGAACAACGGGAAATGTCAGAACGATGCGTACAAGGTCTGGGGTATCAGGGAAATAATCTTTTATGCTCGAATTGGGATACCGACCATATGGAAAAACTGGACTATAATGGAATATATGAATATCTGTATGCCATGAAACATCAGAAAGCGTTTGATGCTGAGGATTATCCAAATGGAATACCAAAAGAAGAATTTGAGAGTTTGATCATGGAATATCTTCCGGTAACAGCAGAGCAAATTCAGGAATATGCGGTATTTGATGAAAAAAATCAGACTTATGTATGGGTACGACTAGGCTGCCTTAACTATGCACCAACTTTTTTTGGAACTTCGTTGCCGGAGGTTATTGATATCAAAGAAAATGAGGATGGAACAGTGACATTAACGGTGGATGCGGTGTGTGATATGGTCATTTGTGATGATGCGGTCATAACCCATGAACTTACAGTAAAGTTTGCTGATGATGGTAGCTTTCAATATTTGGGGAATGAAATCCTTGATGATGGAATTAAGGAGATACCAGCCTATCAGTACCGAATTAAAGAATGATTGATAATATTGGTGATGATGGTAATATTACAGATGTAAGAGAGTGAGAATAAATGAAAAAAATAAAATTGGTTGGAATATTGGCAGCAGCTGTTATGCTGATATTTGTAGCAGTTACAGCTTATTTGCATGAAAAGAATGCAGATAAATCAGAAGAAATATTTGTTATTCCTGTAAACAATGATGAATTATTTGTTAGTTCGGAGGAGAAATATAATTCTATTAAAGTATATAAGCAGACAAATATGCTAGTTATAAATGCACAATCGGAAACGGCGTTTTTCGATGGGGCACAATTTACAGTAGAAACTGATGGGAAAATAACGCCGGAAGATATAGAAATTACTTGGATGACCATAGGTGGCAATACGGAGCAGGCAGAAGATAATGACCGTATTATCGCTGAGATAAAAATATATGATAATGATGAATTGATTTTTGATAAAAAGATAAATTTTGCGAAAAAAGGATTTGATGCAATAGAAGATGTGTTAGAAAGGAACGGGATGTAAAAAAGGAGGACACATGAAAAAATTAAAATTAGTTGGAATATTGGCAGCAGTTGTATTGATAGGCAGTGTGATTTCAATTCCACTTATAAATAACCATACAGCCTATAAGGTGGAAAAGGCATTATGTGAAATCCCGTTGCCAGAGGAAACAGAATTGATAGAGTCGTTGTCACAGGCTGGGAAGCTGACGGGTAACGGAAATGGAATGCAGTATTTCGGAGCAATTTTAATTCGAAGTGATTTGTCTTTGGAAGAATTGGATGCTTACTATTCAGGTTACAGAAGTAATGAATGGGAATGTTTGGTGGAAACTCAGGAAGGGCAGTCCATTGAGGTGATTGATCACGAGACACTACAATTTTCGGAAGAAATAAAGGATAGCGGTTATTACATTCTATATTCATGGGGAAGCGGAAATTCTCTATTGGAAGAACTGGATATACGTGGACATTAAAAGGAGTGTTATAACAATGAAGAAATTTTTGAAAATTATGCTATGTATTATGGGTTCGCTTCTTGCAGTAATTGTAGCATTTTGGTTTAGCATTTCGTATACGGTAAATTACAAGAAGATAACTTGCGATACATCCGTTTCACCAGATAAAAAATATGAAGTGATACTTCAAGCTGTTGGAGAACCGGAATGGCCTTTTGGTTCAGCAAGTGGACGGTTAGTCCTTAAAGAAGGCGAAGATAAGATATCGCAAACAGATTTTGAATTGCACAATGACGGTGCAAGCATCAGTAGCAGCTGTTGGAAGGTTACCTGGCATGAGGATTATGTAGAAATAATTCTATCAGGTGAAGAACAATTTGATGAACAAGTCATTTTATATTTCGATGGTACGAAAGAAATACAGCAATTGACAGATGTAGCAGATATTGAAGTAGAATATCCATCAGGAGAGAGATTAGATGAAAGCCGGGTTATAACTGAACAATCCTTTGATGTAGAATTGAATGATTGGGGTGAAGTACAGTTTGTATCTTATCTGCCGACTTATGAAACGCTCTGGGAAGATGTTTCATTTGTGCTGGCAAAAGACAATCAAATTATATATTATTTTCCGGAGTGTTATGAAAATAATAGTACAGAGAATGATAGTGTAGGAATGTTTGATAGTGTTGAAGCGGTTGGATTTCAGGATATAGATGGAGATGGTGCAAAGGATGTGATTGTCATCATAAACTATGTTATAGGAGCAGGACCGCAGGGAATGATGCCACGAAAGACCATTAGAATATTCAGTTCACAGGATAATGGTTTTGTCATTCAACACGATTTAATGGATGAATTAATGGAAAATATGAAAGAGGATGATATTTCTATTCCTGCGATCTGTGATTATGTGACATTAATGGAAACAAATGAAATATATGATGGATATCGTACTATATATCAACAATACTTCGCAGACGAAGGATGTGATTTTATGATATCATACGGTGCGAATGGAAATTCTAGAGTTATCTTAAATGAGAATGAGGAAATAATAGAATATCTTGTATATGACAGACTTTCGGAGAATGAAAAATGCGAATTATATGTTTTATACAGAAGTAAGAAAAACACAGATGGTTCATGGTATATCTCAGAGGCGGAGATCCTTGATATATTTGCATATAGTATGTCTACAAAAGATGTGGTCAGTAGTGGTAAAACATCATGGTCAGCGACTGGAAGTGAAGAGCATGAAATAAATTAAGATAAGCTTTTGATTTTAATTCGATTATCTACATGTGGAGTGAGGTGTTTTTATGAGAAAGTTTGTTAGAACGTATTCTCCATTTTTAGTATATTTGAGAGTATGAGAAAATCTCTGTAAATAAGATTCTTCTA
>NZ_QWGI01000022.1:0-522 GCF_003435125.1 Clostridium sp. AM25-23AC
GATTCCTCACCAGAATACCTTATCAAATTTTACTGCAAAAGAGGTCTGATGGAAAACTTCATCAAAGAAAGCAAATCTGGTTTTGATTTTTCTGCGGTGAGCAGTCACAACAGAATCGTAAATGCAAACAGAGTCCAGGTACATACTCTTGCCTACAACATATTTAATTGGTTTAGACGATTAGTATTATCAGCAGAAATGCAGAAACAACGCATTGATACCGTTCGTTTAAAACTGCTGAAGATTGCTGCAAAAGTAGTCCGTTCAGCAAGATATATCACATTCAAGCTGTGCAGCAGTTGTCCATATAAAGAAGAGTTTTATGACACCCTTTCTGCAATAGGTAAGCTGGATGTACAGCTGGAATAGCAACTGTCAACGAACCTTGACAGCCTGATAATTGCTCAAAAACTCGTCATAGGGATTTTATGCCCTTTTTTCTGACAAATTGAGAGAAGTTATGGCTGCATGGATCATTTTTTCAATTCATGGTGCAAGGTTTAGGTTAGAAATTGCTCCGTG
>NZ_QWGI01000022.1:532-56982 GCF_003435125.1 Clostridium sp. AM25-23AC
GTTAGAAATTGCTCCGTGAATAATTCAGGTTTGAGCAAAGTCTTTATGGAATCCATAATTTGTTCGTAAGTAATATCTTTCGCATAAGAAAACTGCTTGCGATACTTGTCCCACATTGTTTTGAGTTCCGGGCTTTCTTCGATGTTGTAAAGAATAGAAGGAACATCTGCAATCTGTTCTGTAGTGCCACGATGCTTGGCAGTTGCACTTAACGCATCAGCAAATACCGCATTATCGAATTTCTGCGTTGTGGTCAGTATATAGGTATCGTAAAAATCTCTGGGACGAGTATTGAACACGCCACGGCGTAAAATAGTTTCAACCTTTTCGGCCATGACGGTTTCAATGTTGTATGCCCACAGCTCATAAGATTTCTCATCATCGAAAATTTCAGAGAAGTTGTACTGCACCGCATGGGGTGTAATAGCATCACCGGTGGACACATCAATGCTAAGTGGAGTCAGCAGAGTATCAAACTTGGCGTTCAGCATGACACGGTATCCGCCGTAAATATCATCTTCACGGATGGGCGAAATTGTGCCAATCTCGAATACAACGCCGTCATCGAATGCGATGTCACAAACATCTTCCAACGCACTGCGAATTGCTTCCGGTGTAAGGGGCAGATTTTTAAGAGTAGTGTCCATATCCATGGTTGCGCGGTTGTCGAGTCCGACAATGGCGGCTACCAACATACCGCCCTTTAATACAAACTTCTCTTTGTATTCGGAAGCGGAAAGGCGGACAAGCAGACGCTCAAACATATAGTTCTGCAGAATGACCTGTGCAGGGATATTCTTCTGTTTTGCGATATTGCGAATTTTCGCCTTCAAACTCATTGCTTTACTCACAGAAGCACCTCCAAATATTGACGCAACACTTTTTCAACACGCATCTGTTTTGCATATGTATTCAGTTGGTTTAGGTTTTTCTTCGGGCTTGCGGCGTACATTTTAAGTGCCGCTAAAAATGTTTCAGTTCCCAATTTGTTGCGGCTGCGAATTACATCACAAATGGTGCGTTCAAGATCGTATGCAGGAACATCATTTCCAGCAGGTGTTCTCAGCGTTGTTTTGCCAAGTTCAAACAATTCAGGCTTGATATAATACACTTTGCATTCAGATTTAATTGCCGCAGAAGGAATACAACCAGACGGTGCAGTAACCGTATGCTCAAATGGAGTACGGTCAGAAATTCCGTGAAGGTAAAGAGCTGTTTCGTGAGAAAAAATGATTCTTTCTGAACGGTTACTGATTGCCAATAATTCATCCTGCATATCATCGGGAAGAATGTACTGGCCTTTTACAATACGATGGATTTTATCTTCTTTGCACAACTTATAAAGCATCGCCTTGGAGATGCCGCGTTGCGCTGCTATTTTCGTTTCAATAATTCCGCCATGCGTTTTTGCAATAGCGGTGAGTTCAGTCATGTAATCCATACACTCACCTCGGTTATAATAACTCAATAACATTATGCTCATAATTACGATTAAAGTCAATATCTTGTTGGAAACATTCAAAAAATATTTACAATTAAATTACGACTGAAGTAAACGACAATCTAAAGCAAGACATTTACCATACACCAAAAATCGAACAACAACAGAGGGAAACGGACAGACCGCCTATATAAAGCCGCAGAACTATGAGATTTCGAAAACCCGAAAATACAAAAAAGACATCAGCAGAAGAGAAAACATGGAGTATCACGCAGACAGAGACAGCTATATCTGTCGGAATGGAAGGGAACTGACTGTTACAAATGAACGCAGAAGTAAAACAGCCAGCGGATATGTCAGTGTAAAAACTTATTACAGAAGTCCAGACTGTACCGGCTGTCCTTATAAAACGGAATGTATCAAGGGAAACAACTGCAAAACACCTATGGAAAAACGTAATAAAGTGCTGATGGTCTCGAAGACGATGAGTCAAAAACGTGCAGAAGATCTGGAACGGATCACAAGTGAGTATGGAACGATGCTCCGTATGAATCGCAGTATTCAGGCAGAAGGTTCTTTTGCTGACGTAAAAGAGGACATGAATTTTCGAAGATATCTGTATCGTGGAAAGGCAAATGCACTGGCAGAGAGCATCCTTCTGGCGATGGGACGAAATATCAATAAGCTCCATTGCAAGATTCAGACCGGAAGAACGGGAAGTTATCTTTTTCCATTAAAAAGGGCATAGATTTTGATAGTTGAAAACAAAACAGCCTGAAATAAGGCATGCCGAAAGGGATGCCTGGGAATGAACTGCGTTTATAAAGAATGGCATCGAAAACGTGACCGATTTCGATGCCATTTGGGCATAAAGCAGGGCTGCCGCCCAGCAAAAAATATTTGCTAATGCGACAGCCCCTTCTTTTCGATGCTTTTCATTCAGCAGGCAATGAAATAGAACAGTGCCATAACGTAAGCATATGACTTAATAATTTTCTTCGCGAACTTCAAAGTAGCTCTGCGGATGGCTGCAGACCGGACATACCTGCGGTGCCTTTGTTCCGATCACGATATGCCCACAGTTGCGGCACTCCCATACCTTTACTTCACTCTTTTCGAATACAGAAGCTGTCTCCACATTTTTAAGAAGGGCACGGTAGCGCTCCTCATGGTGCTTCTCGATCTCGCCTACCATACGGAATTTTGCTGCGAGAGCATGGAAACCTTCCTCATCGGCGGTCTTCGCAAAATCCTCGTACATATCGGTCCACTCGTAGTTTTCACCGGCTGCAGCGGCTGCAAGATTCGCAGCGGTATCGCTGATTCCATCTAACTCCTTGAACCACATCTTCGCGTGCTCTTTCTCGTTGTCAGCTGTCTTTAAGAATAAAGCCGCGATCTGCTCGTATCCCTCCTTCTTTGCTACGGATGCAAAGTAGGTATATTTGTTTCTCGCCTGGGATTCACCGGAGAATGCTGCCTCGAGGTTCTTTTCTGTTTTTGTTCCTGCGTATCTGCTCATAGTGTTGAACTCCTTTCTGATTCTTGTTTTCTTATTGTTTTCCCTTCTTTTTGCAAAATGATTCTTTCTGTTCCTGTAATTTACCGTTTCTGTCTGACGGTCGTCTTTTTTGTTGTATATCGTCTTGTCTGTTGCGTATCGTCTTGTTTATGGTTGTATTCTAACATACTTTGTTTTAAATGTCAATAATAGTAATTATTATTGTTTTGCAGGATTTATTTACTTTTGCTCCAAACAGTTTTTCACGACCTTCTGTCAAAAACGCCAAAAATACGCCCGGCACATTTGGAGCTTCCATTGTAGAAAAAGAATGTGCCTGGCACATTCTTGCGCCTCGCGCGGTCGCGTGCGGCAATCTACATCTTCGCGCAAGTGAGCATCTTTAGCACGTTAATTCCTTTTATGTAGCAGGGAATTCCCCGGCATTTCCTGCTGCATAAAAAGACTGCTGATCCACATATCAACCGATATGAACCCGCAGTCTTTCTCATATATTTTTATCTGTTTTTTCTTCCCTTAGTCCGCGAATAACGGTGTGGAAAGGTATCTGTCGCCGGTATCCGGAAGCAGTGCCACGATCGTCTTTCCTGCGTTTTCCGGTCTCTTCGCAAGTTCGATCGCTGCCCAGATCGCCGCACCGGAGGAAATTCCCACGAGGACTCCTTCCTTCTTTCCAACTAACTTTCCTGCCGCGAACGCGTCATCATTCTCCACAGCGATGATCTCATCATAAACCTTTGTGTCGAGAACATCCGGAACAAATCCGGCTCCGATTCCCTGGATCTTGTGGGAGCCTGCCTTGCCCTGGCTCAGTACCGGGGAGCTTGCCGGTTCCACCGCAACGACCTTCACGTCCGGATTCTGCTTCTTTAAATATCTTCCGGTTCCGGTGATGGTTCCGCCGGTGCCGACACCAGCGACAAAAATATCAACCTTGCCGTCCGTATCTTCCCAGATCTCCGGCCCGGTTGTTCTCTCATGAACTTCCGGATTCGCCGGGTTTACAAACTGTCCCGGAATAAAGCTTCCCGGAATCTCCTCTGCGAGCTCCTCCGCCTTTGCGATCGCGCCCTTCATTCCCTTTGCGCCCTCAGTGAGCACAAGCTCCGCGCCGTAGGCTTTCATAAGCTGGCGCCTCTCCACACTCATGGTCTCAGGCATAACGATAATGATCCGGTAACCGCGGGCAGCCGCAACCGACGCAAGACCGATTCCTGTGTTTCCGGAAGTCGGCTCGATGATCGTAGAACCAGTCTTTAAGATTCCCTTCGCCTCAGCGTCATCGATCATCGCCTTCGCGATCCTGTCCTTTACCGATCCGGCCGGATTGAAATATTCCAGCTTCGCAAGGATCTTCGCGTTAAGTCCCTCGGATTTTTCAATCTGTGTAAGCTCTAAGAGCGGAGTCTTTCCGATCAGCTGGTCTGCGGATGTATATATGTTTGCCATAAGTTATTACCCACCTTTAATATATGTTAATAGGATTATATGGCGATATCATCTGTTTGTCAAGTCTCATTCCGGATATCATGTTAGAAAATTTCTATCATATATCACAACACCTTTATCCTTTTCACTGTCTTTATTTCCCTTAAACCTTGTATTATAATAGGAATAATGTTAAACTTACATTACGATCAAAAATATTCAGCAACACGCAGCAGCATGGGAGGATACAGATTATGATGGTTTCAACAAAAGGCCGCTACGCTCTCCGCGTCCTGATCGATCTTGCGGAGCACCAGACAGACGGCTATATTCCATTAAAAGATACAGCAGCGAGACAGGAAATCTCTGAAAAATACCTCGAGGGCATCATCAAAATCCTCGTAAAGGCAAAACTCTTAGAGGGGGTCCGCGGTAAAGGCGGCGGATATCGCCTCACAAAAGCACCGGAACAGTACACAGTCGGCAGCATTCTTCGCCTCACTGAAAACTCCATGGCTCCGGTAGCCTGCTTAGAGCCCGGCAGCACCGACTGTCCCAGAATGGGAAGCTGTAAAACTCTCCCTCTCTGGCAGGGTCTCGACAAAGTCGTCAACGAATACTTGGACGGCGTCACCATCGCCGACCTCGTGCAGAATGGTCAGCCCGGGGATGACTATGTAATATAAGAACTTTTCCTTCGCACAGCCACGACCAGCTGCCGGTCTGCCTCCAGGCTCAGACCGGCAGCGTACTCTCTCCAAAATCGCCGCTCCCGTCCCAAAAACAAAGGACAGCCTTGCGGCTGCCCTTCATCCATTTCCATATCCAATTCCATTCCCGGAAATATCGTCCCTAATTCCAGAAGTCCACCTTCTCCTTCAGTCCAATATGCTCCGCCTTAAACACCGGATTCTTTCCGGCCTTTTTCTGCTCTGTATAATCCTCAAGACACCGCAGGACCGGCTTCAGGAGAATAACGATCACCGGCACATTGATCAGCGCCATGAAGCCCATCAGCACATCCGCTGTATCCCAGACAATACCAAGCTTCATCGTAGCGCCGACGCACACAACCACCGCAGCAACGATCCTCATGCACCACTTTGCCCCATTAGATGGAGTCATGCCGCAAAGATACGCAAGCCCTGTCTCCGCATAATAGAAGTTTCCAAGCAGAGTCGTAAATGCAAACAGGAACAGGGAAACTGTAATAAACACAACACCAAACTTGCCGAGTGTGCTGTTCATAGCCGCCTGCACATAGGCCATTCCGGCCATATCCGCATCCGGCTCCACACCGGAGCAGAGCAGCAGCATCGCAGTCGCTGTACAGATCATACAGGTATCAAGGAATACAGAAAGCACCTGAACAAGTCCCTGCTTTACCGGATGGGAAACACCCGCGGAACCAGCCGCACACGCAGCAGCGCCGACACCGGCTTCGTTAGAGAAAAGACCTCTCTTGATACCAAGCATGACCGCAGACCCCGTAAATCCGCCGAAAATTGCTTTCACATCAAACGCGTTGCGGAAGATCTCTGCGAACACTCCTGGGAGAAGTGTGATATGGGTCACGATCACGAACACAGCAACCGCAATGTAGAAGAATCCCATGAACGGAACGATCTTTTCCGTGATCCCTGCGATCTGTTTTCCACCGCCGCTGATGCAGACGAAGAATAACACTGCAAGCACGCCGCCGATGATCCATTTTGCAAGGTTTTCATTCTGGGAGTATGCCGGAATGACACGGAATGCATCTGCGATATTGAAGGATGCAACCAGATTGAAGCCGACCATGTAGGTCAGGATCATGAACACTGCAAACAGGATTCCGAGCCAGTGTTTTCCAGTTGCCTGATCGATGTAGTAGGACGGACCGCCGTAGCAGCCGCCGTCATCGGAACGGCGCTTGTAGATCTGAGCCAGAGTTCCCTCCACGAAAGCAGTAGACATTCCCAGAAGCGCTGTAAGCCACATCCAGAATAATGATCCGAGACCGCCGAGACAGATTGCTGTGGATACGCCTGCGATGTTTCCGGTTCCCACACGGGATGCCGTCGAAACCATGAGTGCCTGAAAAGACGAGATCGCCTTGTCATCCTCACTCGGTGCGAGAACGACCCGCAAAGATTCCTTTAAATAGCGGAACTGAACAAACTTTGTGCGGACCGTAAAGTAGATTCCGCCTGCAACAAGTAAAATGATCAGGATGTATGTGTAAAGATAATTACTGAGATTCCCGATCAGTGCCCCATACAAATCGTACATGTGTTGTTACCCCTCTTTTTTCTTTTTTTGTTACCCCAAAATTTTACTGTAAGTTACCCGTATTTACAATCATTTTTCCAGAAAATTTTGCTATGACCGCTTATTTCATTATACCTCCCCTTCCTAATTTTTTTTCTAAAGAAGAAAGTTTCCGTCTGCCCTTTTTCCTCTGGGTTCCCGTATCACTTTCATACTTTCATCGTAACCTGATGAACTGTTACCCTTCATCAAAAAACTGCTCAGTCCTTCTTCGCAAAAATATGCAATTTCATCTGTGAGGAAAGGAACTGCAGGATTTTTCTCCCAGCAATGCTGTTTCCCTTTGCGTCCAGGGACGGACCATAGATTCCGATCCCCATCTTTCCGTCAACAACAGAGAGCAGCCCGCCGCCGACACCGCTCTTCGACGGGATCCCCACGCGGACCGCAAATTCCCCGGACCCGTCATACATGCCGCAGGTCAGCATGATCGTCTTCACGACTCTCACGGTATCGGAATTCAGCAGCCGCTTTCCGGATGGATCCACTCCGTCATTCGCGAGCAGAAGTCCCAATCCCGCAAGGCTTTCCGCCGTGACGCTCAGCGAGCACATTTTCACATAGAAATCCAGCGCTTCCTCCACATTTCCATTGATCACGCCCTTGCTCTCTAAAAGATAGGCGATGGCGCGGTTTCTCGCCACCGTTGACATCTCTGAACCGTAGACTTTCTCATCCAGAACGATCCCGTCATCCTGACAGAAACATCTCGCCAGCTTCAGCATCTCCTCAAACGATACCTTCGGCTCAATAAAGCTCGCCACTGCGATTGCTCCAGAATTGATCATCGGATTGTATGGATGGCTGTTAGATCCCTCAAGCTTGATCAGGGAGTTGAAGGCGTCCCCCGACGGTTCCATCCCCACATTCTCAAACACCATGTCAAACCCGCAGACCTCAAGGGCTACCGCAAGGCTGATAACCTTCGAAATACTCTGGATGCTGAACCGATCCTTCGTGTCCCCGCAGGAGAACCGGCTTCCATCCCGGCAGAAGATGCTGATTCCGAGCTTATTCTTGTCCGCTCTTCCAAGCTCCGGAATGTACGTCGCAACCTCCCCCTCTTTGATGTATGGGCGTCCCGTTTCCAGCGCCTCATTGATCAGATCCTGAAACATAACTTTTGTTTACTCCTTTCCTATATGACCTTTCACTCCTGCTGCCGCACTTTCCATACTTCGCAGGAAACTCCTGTCAGCACATTTTCCGTGCTTTTTTCTTATTTTAAACGTCCTGTCCCCTCTCAAGCCGCTCTCTTACTTCCTTCAAAAACTCTTCCCCGATCCCGGAGATCGGCACATCCGCAAGTGTCACATACCCGAATTCCAGCTTCACCTCGCACCCCGGAATCGGCACGGAAACTGCCCGGAAATCCGACAGCTGCTTGTCGAAGTCATGGATTCCGATGCTGTAAAAATCCGTCTGTGAGATCAGGTTCATGAGCGTCGCACGCCCTGTCACATAAATCTCCTTCTTCTTTCCCGTACTTCCCCCATCCTCATTTGGTCCGAGGATATTGGAGAGAATATCGTCATACAGCCCCATATAGCGGATAAATCCGTAATTCGCAAGATTCTCCCTCGTCATCGGCTTCTTCTCCCGGACGAGCGGATGATCCTTTGAGATCACGATCTGCGGTTCCACATAGGAGAGGAACCGATATGTAAGACCTTTTGCCGCCGCCATCACCTGGATCTCCTCATGTCTCTGGCTGTCGAAATGGAAAATTCCGATGTCGGCCCGCCCGGAGACCACATCCTCGATGACATCCTCCAACTGCCCCTCATACAGGCGGTGGGTGAATTCCGGCTGATCCTGGTAACGTCTCACGATAGTGATAAAACTCTCCATCACATGGGAGAACTTTGTCATGGACACCGCCAGGGGCTCTGTCTTCTCCATCTCTTTTAAAGGCCGCAGGTGCATTTCTTCCATTTCCTTTAAGATCCGCACCGACCGCTCCAAAAACTCATTTCCTTCGGGAGTCAGCGTCACGCCCTGACGGCTCCTGTTTAAGAGCGGCGCTCCAACGGTCTCCTCCAGGTCATGAATGATCTTTCCAAGATGGGATTGGGAAACATAGAGCATCTGGGCCGCCTTGTTGATGGAACCAAGTCTCGCCACCTTGATGAAGTATTCCAGATGTTTCAGATTGATATCATAGCTCATGTTCTTCCCTCCCTCATTTTTCTATCTCTCTTCCCACGCATCACTGCTGAAAAGAATTTCTGAAAGCCGCACATTCCCGCGGCTTTTCTTGTATATAATGTATCATTTTTTGCCATATCTTTCCACTTCTTTGTTATTCTTTATCAAACTAAGGTTATTTCTCACAGAAAAAACCTTATACATCAAAAGCGGAGTGCCGTCACCTGGACAACACTCCGAAACCATACTTTCATATCTTAATTCACACGGGATGACAGACCTCAGCTCCCGATCATAATGCTGATGATCTCATCATTCGTCTCCTTCATTCCCTCTTTTGCGAGACGTCCCACGTTGCGGATCGTCGCCTCGATCCCGGCCGTCACGATTCCGTCACCGTCATCAAAGTTCTGACCACGCTTTGCCATATAGTAGCCGATGATCCCCGCGTCCACCGCCTCAGCGATCTTTGCCGCGCAGGACGCTTTCGCGCCGTCACAGACCATACCGGAGATAATGGCTACCGCATTGATCACGGTGTGGACCACCTCATCATAGGACGCTCCGGAGAGATACGCGATCCCCGCTCCGGACCCCGCACCCGCGCTGACTGCACCGCAGTAGGCGGAAAGTCTTCCGATGGGCGTCTTCTGGTGGATCGTCGTGAGATCTGAGAGTGCCATCGCCCGGTACATGGTATCTTCATCGACTCCCAGCTCCGTTGCGTATACGATGACCGGAACAGAAGCCGTGATTCCCTGATTTCCACTGCCGGAGTTGATGATAACCGGAAGCTCACATCCGTTCATTCGTGCGTCGGATCCGGCTGCCGCCATGGCTCTCGCCCGTGTACGGACATCATTTCCGTTCATATCGAGAAGAAGTGCGCCGATGTTGGATCCATACTGCCCACGCATTCCCTCTCTGGCGATTGCCATATTGTAAGTTTTCTGGCGCTCCAGAACCTCTCTGATATCGTTCACATCCACTGTATGGATAAAGTCCCAGATATGCTCCATATCGAGCAGTGAGCGGTCCGTAAGACCTTCCTCCTCCTCACCATTCACCGGAGTATCCCTGATGACTTCTCCGTTCTTTTCAATATGTACCACATTCGTGTGATAATTTGCGATGCGGACCATGCTGGTATCTGTTCCGCGTGTCAGTGTCACAATGATATCAAAGGTGATTCCGTTATCAATGTGCTCCACTTCCACCGGGGTCGTCTGAAGGAATTCCTTCATCGCCGTGATCTGCTCTTTTGTGACAGACGCTATGACCTCAAGTTCCTTTTTCGGATCACCTGCAACGATTCCTGCCGCCGCCGCCGCCGGAATTCCCTTTAAATGATCCGTATTCGGGACGATCACGGATTTTACGTTCTTGATCATGCTGCCGCTGGCTCCTACCTTCACCTTCTCCGGGAGTCCGCCGAGCACTTCCCTCGCGACTGCCGCGCAGTAAGCGATGGCGATCGGCTCCGTACATCCCATCGCCGGCTTCAGTTCCTCTTCCAGAATACTCACATATGCCTGATATCTGATATCGCTTTTCTCCATTGTATCCGTCCTTTCTCCGTTCTTTTCTGCCGATCGGATCACTTTTTCCGCCTGCCATTCATGACTCCGAGTCTCACATCCTGAAAATTCGCATTCTATCCTGCTATTTTCTTGCAATTTCTATATTCTTAGCGTATCATAAGAAGTGCTAAAAGTAAAATTGAACGTTTTAAACAGATCGTTTATAAATTTTTATAGGGCAGAAAGGAATCCGCCATGGAACTTCGAGAGATCCGCACGTTTCTACAGATCGCGCAAAAGCAAAGTTTTTCAAAAGCCGCCGAGGCGTTAGGTTATTCCCAGGCCGCCGTCACGGTCCAGATCAAGCAGTTAGAGGAGGAACTCGGCATCCATCTCTTTGACCGTCTCGGAAAAAAGACGGTTCTGACTCATCACGGGGAGATCTTTTACCGCTATGCCGTGACGATCCTTGGCACCGTCGCCGACGCGAAAAACGCGGTCTCCGCCTCCACAGAGCTCTCCGGTGACCTCACTATCGGAACCATTGAATCCATCTGTGAGTCCATCTTTCCGGATCTTTTAAAGAAATTCCATCAGCTTTACCCGAACGTCTCCGTGAGCATCGTTCTGGACTCCCCGGATGTTCTTTTGGACCGCATGAACAAGAACTCTATCGATTTGGTCTATCTCCTCGACCAGCCCATTGACGACAAGCGTTTTATAAAAGTTCTGGAAGCGCCGGAAAATATCTCCTTTGTCTCTTCCTCCGTCCACACGCTGGCAAAAAATGATCCCACAGACCTTGCCTCGGTCATCAGCCACCCGTTCCTCCTGACCGAAAAAAATGCCAGCTACCGGTTCGTTCTTGACCGGTGTCTGGCATCTCTCGGAAAGGAGATCAAGCCTTTCCTGGAAATAGGAAACACTGAATTCATTATCAATATGTTGAAGCAGAACGCCGGGATCTCATTTCTCCCGGAGTTTGCCGTAAGGCATGAAGTGGAATCCGGCATCCTCTCGATCCTGCCGGTAAAGGATTTTCACATGGAACTCTACCGGCAGGTCCTCTATCACAAAGACAAATGGCACACCGGTGAGATGGACGCCTTTATCGAGCTTGCGAAGGAGACTTTCCGGACTTCGCCCGGTTCAGACGAACACCCTCAAGAATGATAAGGAAGGTTAACATAACAAGCATCGCCGCGCTCACTCCGATGGTCAGCCTGTAATCTCCCGTTATATCATAAAAGGTTCCAAACCACATGTTGAAGGGCGCTCCCAGAAGCGTTCCCACCATGGTGGAGTAGGCGTACGCCGTGCTGTATGTCTCGCCCTTCCAGAAGATCCTGCAGAATAATGGCATCATGACCGAGGAAAGCGGCAATGTCACACCGAAGAACAGGGAACCCGCCATCACAGTCTTCGGGGAGCCCAGGAACAGCAGCACATGACCAAAGAACGCCAGCGCAATGGAAAATTCGAAGGTCTTTATGATCCCAAGGCTGTCGCTGACCTTTCCGAGGATCAGCTTGCTGGACATGTTTCCGAGAAGGGATATACTCGTCATCATGGCCGCCGCCTGCAGCGTCAGGCCGGCTGCGATCCCACAGGGCGTCAGGAAGGAATTCAGGTACGCGCACGACACACTGGTCCAGTATGCACCCACGGCAATATAAAATTCCGGCTGACGCAGCAATTCTTTTAACGTAATCCCGTTTTCCCCGGATGCAGGCGCTGATACGTCTGATACTGCCCTTTGCTCCACATCCTCTGCCCCGTAAGGCAGAAGTCCCATCTCTTCCGGCTTGTAGCGGAGAATGAACAGGGAGATCGGGAGGACAAGCGCGGTACTGACGATTCCAACCGCCACATAGCTCACCCTCCATCCGAATGCCGGGATCGCCATTCCAAGAAAGCTGCTGCCGATCATGCCGACGAGACCGGAGAACGCCGCGGAGATTCCCACCGCCATTCCGGTCTTTTTCTTAAACCAGTTTCCAAGAATGATCGGCGCCGGGATCATGCAGACGAAGGACGAGGCAATTCCCTGAATGATGCCTGTCAAATGCCACTGCCACAGTTCATGGAAGGTACCCATGAGGGCCGCGCAGCCTCCGTATATGACAGCTGCAATGCTGATCACGATCCGCACATCATGTTTCCGAAAGCTTGTCGCCACAAATGGCAGCGCCAAAGCAGAACTGATGCAGTAGAGCATCCGGTACATCGTAAGTTTTCCCAGCTCAAATCCCAGCTCTTTGCAGATCGGGGAGTAAAAGACACCGGCACAGTTGTTGATGAGTCCCAGAGTCGCCCCCTGCAGGATGCAGCAGCCCGCAAGGATGAACCAGGCATAGTGCAGTCTGTTTTTCTTTTGTTCCATTGTTATTTCTGCCTTTCCCCAGCTTTTTTCTTTTCCGCATATCGCCGGTATCCGGCTGTCCGCCCCGAAAACTTCCGGCCACATATCCACCCGGTTCCATCTCCGTCACTCACTCTTATGGCAGGCGCCTGGCCTCTGCGGGCATGCTGAATAAATCTGCGGAATATTCTTTATTCCTTAAGGTTATATTGTAGCATTTTTTCTCTCATTTTCCCATATTTTTTTCATCTTTTTGCCATAAAGAACTTGCAGGATAAATCTTAAGTACTTATAATAGAAAACACGGTAACTGTTCATTACATCGAAACAGTACCGCAGTAAAAAGACATTACCGCCCGACCCCGGCGGCAAAAAATACAATGCCGGTCAGACGGCAGAATGGAGGAATTTCCAATGGCAAAGAAAGAGATCGACTGGTCCAATATCGGATTCGGTTACATCAAAACTGATTACAGATATGTATCCAACTTCAAAGATGGTTCCTGGGATGAGGGAACTCTTACAACTGATGATATGATCACCTTAAACGAGTGTGCATGTGTATTCCAGTATGCACAGACCTGCTTCGAGGGCTTAAAGGCATACACAACGGAGAACGGCCACATCGTAACCTTCCGCCCGGACTTAAACGCTGAGCGTATGATGAACTCTGCAGCAAGACTTGAGATGCCGCAGTTCCCGAAGGAGCGCTTCATTGACGCGATCACAAAGCTGGTTGCGGCAAACGCTGATTTCGTTCCGCCGTACGGTTCCGGCGCAACTCTTTACATCCGTCCGTATATGTTCGGTACAAACCCGGTAATCGGTGTGAAACCGGCATCCGAGTACCAGTTCCGTGCTTTCTGTACACCGGTCGGCCCGTACTTCAAGGGCGGCGCTAAGCCGATCACAATCCGTGTCACAGACTTCGACCGCGCAGCACCTCACGGAACAGGCCACGTAAAGGCCGGCTTAAACTACGCAATGAGCTTACATGCCATCGTTGATGCTCACAAACAGGGCTATGATGAGAACATGTATCTCGACGCTGCTACAAGAACCTATGTTGAGGAGACAGGCGGAGCAAACTTCATCTTCGTTACAAAAGACGGCACAGTCGTAACACCGAAGTCCGACTCTATCCTTCCGTCCATCACACGCCGCTCCATCCTCTACGTTGCTGAGCATTACCTCGGCTTAAAGACAGAGGAGCGTCCGGTTCCGTTTACAGAAGTAAAAGATTTCGCTGAGTGCGGTCTCTGCGGTACCGCTGCTGTTATCTCCCCGGTCGGCAAGATCGTAGACCACGGCAACGAGATCTGCTTCCCGAGCGGAATGGAGAAGATGGGTCCGGTGATCCAGAAGCTCTACGACACATTAACAGGCATCCAGATGGGCCATATCGAGGCACCGGAAGGCTGGATCCATGTGATCAAATAATTAACCGTGTGAATTGTATCAGAGCAGGATTCCTTTGGGGGAGTCCTGCTCTTTTTTCTTTATAATTCTTTTATACCGGACTCCCTTGCTTTTCCAAAAGCACCATGTTAAGATACATTTAAGCAAGGTTTCTAATGAATTCTATTATCTAATATCATCTAAGCCGGATTCGGCATCTGAAGACTCTTTGCTAAAACACCAAAATCATCTGGCAGGGAGTCGAAAGAAGCACTTTCCTGCCTAATCTCAGGAAAGGAAGGTCTGGTATGAAACAACAGAATCATTATGCTTATGATATTCCGGCGGAGTATGCGGATATCATTGATCCTTCGAAAGTAAATCTCAGTGATTTTGCCTTATTTCTGGCGGTCATGAAGCGCAAAAAGGCACATGAATGCGTGCTGAGTATTATTTTAGGGGAGCCTGATCTAAAGCTGAATCAGGTTCATGTGGAGGAAGTTGTACTTAACGCAAAAGGAGAACGGGGCATCCGGCTGGATGCATGGGCGGTATCTGAGGATTCCCGGCATTTTGCGACGGAAATGCAGAATGACTCAGACATCGATGATGTGCGAAAGCGATCAAGGTTTTATCAGGGACTTTTGGACAGTCCGATACTGAAGTCCGGAAGGAAAACAAAATACCGCCATCTGCCTTCAACGATCGTGACATTTATCACTCAGAAGGATATTTTCGGGAAAGACCGCGCAATGTATACGTTTACTGAGCGGTGTCATGAGTTTCCCGAGATGGAGTTAGAAGATGGAACTAAGAAAATATTTTTAAATATGACCAGCAAGAATGGACGGGATGAGCTTGTGAGTTTTCTTCAGTACTGTAAGAATTCTACGCTTGATAATCCGGAGATCACGATATTGGACGAACGATTGAAAACACTCGATGCGATAGTAGCTGAGGTTAAGCAAAATGAAGAATGGGAGGTCGCACGTATGAGTATTTTATCTACTGGAATTGAAATTGGTGAGAAGAAGGGAATCGAAATTGGACAGAAAAAAGGAATATTAGCAATGATTCGCATGGGAAGAGAATTCCATTTAAGCGATGATACTATTCTGGAACAAATATGTAAAAATTTTGATCTGGATCAGATCACTGCGAAAGAATACATTGATTCTTTTGGGAAATAATTATCCATATTCATCAAAAAGATCCGGGAGACCATCCATACATGATGGGATCCCGGATCTCTTTAATTTTTCTTTATTTATGCCGCATGGAATCTTCCATCCCGCCTGCAGATCTCCTCAAACTCCTTAAGCTTCTGCTTTGCCTCCGGACTTAAGTCATCCGGAACCTGTATTCTTACGACGGCGTACTGGTCACCGTGGAGTGACGGGTCTTTTAAGGAGACGATACCTTTGCCGCGGAGACGGATCTTTGTACCGGAGCGGGTTCCGGCTTTGATTTTGCAGACCACATCGCCATATAACGTGTGGACAAGAGTCTCACCGCCGAAGACGGCCGTGGTGAACGGAACTTCCACATCGCTGTAGACATCCATGCCCTTTCTCGTCCAGCCCGGCTTCTCACCGACTGCGATCTTGAGAAGCAGGTCGCCCGCGGCACCACCGCCGGTTCCCGGCATTCCTTTACCTGCAAGCCGGATGCTCTTTCCGGTCTCGATGCCTGCCGGGATCTTTACCTTCAGGGTCTGCGGTCTGCTGCCAGGCTGGTTCGGGTTCTGGATCGTGATGGTCTTTTCGCAGCCATGAACGGCCTCATCGAAGGTTATCTGGACCTCCGCATTTAAGTCGTTGCCGCGGTCAGAAAATCCAGAACCGGAAAATCCATTTCCGCCGCCAAAGCCATGGAAGCCGGAACCGCCAAAGCCAGCGCTGCCAGCTCTTCCTTTGCCGCCAAACATATTTCCAAACAGATCACCGAAGATATCATCCCCGTCACCGCCCTCAAAATGGAATTCATGATATGTTCCATCTCCGGAGCGGAAGGATCCAGACCGGTATGCTCCGCCGGCACCGTTTCCGAAGCCGCCGAACCCGCCAAAACCACCGGCACCTGCTCCGGCGCCCTGTCCGTAACCTGCCGTCTCATCAAAGGCAGCATGTCCGAACTGGTCGTAAAGCTTCTTCTTCTTTGGATCACTCAAAACGTCGTAAGCCTCATTTACATCCTTAAACATCTGCTCCGCCGTCTTATCGCCAGGATTGGAGTCCGGATGATACTTCTTTGCCAATTTTCTATATGCACGTTTAATTGCCGCAGCATCCGCGTCTCTCGAGATGCCCAGCACATCATAATAATCTCTCTTTGTCGATGACATATTCACCACCTCACTGTTCTATATGTAATGTAACATATCAAATATTCAATGTCAAGGGAGGTATGTGAATTTTTTGTGATATTTAAAGATCCCGCCGAAACCTTCCTCTGTACAATATCTGTACGTCCTGGCTTTTGGCGGGATCTTTATTTTTCAATATTTGCTTTACTGTTCTGATTATTCCTACTTTTCAAAAATCTGCCGGAATTCCTTTACCTGGGTCCGACCGATGGGCAATGCCTCAGCATCATAGTACTTCATCTTCACACAATATCCGTTATTGTAGCTCACCTGCATCTCCTTCACATAATCCAGATTGATCAGGTAGCTCTTGTGGATCCGGAAGAACCGGCTCTTTTTCAGGTGGGTCTCATAATTGTTCAATGACTCGTTCTGCAGATAGAAGGATCCGTCCTTCATATGGATCTTGCAGGAACGCTTTTCCGTCTCGATGAACACGATATCCGCCACGTCAACAACCTGAAAGCTGGAGCCCACGTTCACCATGATCTTCCCGATTTCATATCCGGGACCGGCGGCCTTTTCCTTTATGTGTTCATGGACCCGCTCCATCGCCCGTTTGACGCGCTCATAGTCAAAGGGTTTTAAGAGATAATCCACCGCCCCGATCTCAAAGGCCTTTACCGCGTATTCCTGGAACGCAGTGGCAAAGATGATCAGCGTGTCCGGCTGCTTTCTCTTTATCATGGATGCCAGCGTAGTGCCGTTCATTCCACCCAGATTAATATCCACAAAACACACATCAAAGGTCTCATTTTCCAGCATTGCAAGAAATTCTTCGCTTCCGTCGGCCTCCGCGATCTCCGCCTCCGGCTCACACTGTTCCACCAGATATTTAAGTTCGCTTCTTGCCGGGCGCTCATCGTCAACTACTGCTATTCTCATACCTCATGCCTCCCATGTTCTGTCAAAAACGCCGCTGTTCCAAACAGCAGGCTGCTGTCATCTGTTCTTTCAGAAGATCGTCAGCCTGGCGTTTTCTCCTGCTGCGCGCTTCCAGCCGCGCTGTCCGGAATGTTCATCCGCACGTCCGTCCCTTCTTCACTTGTCACGATCTGGAGTCCGTAGGACTTTCCGTATAAGGAGATCAGTCTCTGCTGCACGTTCATCATTCCGATTCCTGTGTGTTCCACTTTTTCCCCGCCGTACAGGCTCTGGACGATCCGGTAGTCCATTCCCGGTCCGTTGTCGATCACGTCGATCCTCGTGGACCGTTCCTCCCGTTTTACGTTTACGATGACCTTTCCGACTCCTTTTTCCCTCTGCATTGCCCCGTGATGGACCGCATTCTCCACGATGGGCTGTAAGATCAGGTTCGGCACGCAGCTTCGCAGCGCCTCCGGATCCGCATTGATCTCGATCGAGAGACGTTTTTCAAACCGCGCCTCCTCAAGCATCGTATAGGCTTTTACATGCTCAAGTTCCGTGTCAAGAGTTACCATATAATCGGTATCCTCCAGCATGCTGCGGAAATAGGAGCTCAGTGCCAGCAAGAGCTCCCTCGCCTTCTCCGGCTTTTCCCGGCAGAAGTAGGAGATCGTATTTAAAGAATTGAACAGGAAGTGCGGATTGATCTGGGACTGCAGGGTCCGAAGCTCCGCTTTTCTCAGCTCTTCCTTCTGTTTCTCCATCTCCGAGAGCTTGATCTGCATCGCGAAGTGATTCGCCAGTCCCGTGACAAATTCAATATCCGCCCGATAGGAATAGGCATTTTTCTTCACCAGCATCACAAGCGCCAGAACCTTTCCCTCATCGAGGAGGATCGGTGCGGAGATGATCACATTCTCCTTATAAAGAGGATAAAATCCGTCCTCCGGTAAAGGCACGCGGCTGATCCTCGTTGTCTTGAAGGTCTTTGTTGCAGATAAAAGTCTCGGATAATTGTTCTCTGTGAGAACGATACTGGAAAATGCCCCGCTCCTTGCCAGAAATTTCATGTCATCGATCAGTGCCGCGCCCTGACAGTGGTACTCTTCCATAATAATGTCGATGATCTTTCCCGCCGTCTTCCGGTCCTTCTCCACAGAGCCAAGATACGGGGTACACCGCTCGGCGGTTCTCATTGCGAGGGAGACCTTGGACGCAACCTTCAAGTCCTCCGTGTTGAAGATCGATTTAAAAACATTAAAGAAGATCACCATGCCGACGGAATTGATGATCACCATCGGAACGATCACGATCTTTACGATCTCAACGGCCGCATCAAACGGTCGGGTGAGCAGCAGGATCAGAACAATATGGATCATCTCGGAAATGAACGTGACTCCAAGCAGAAATGTATTCGAGTACTGGCGGTTTTCCTTCTTCTTCCAGCCGATAAAGGAACCGATGATCCCGTGGATGATTGCGGAGAGCACACAGGCCACCGTGGAGATCCGCTCAGGGAAGATCAGATACCGGTGAGCCGCCGCAATCGCTGTCGTGATAAAGCCGGAGACAGGACCGCCCAGAAATCCGGCGGACAGGACACCGAGAAGCACCTTTTCCCAGAGCCTCTGCCAGACGCTCTCTCCTCTTCCTTCCTCACTTCCGCCCTCTTCATTTAATAGAAGTCTCTGGACAAAGTCCATCTTCGTCATCATGAAGGCGAGCACTACCAATAGGCAGATGTTAAAGCAGATACTGTAAATAACATCAAGCAGCATGTTGTTTCCTCCTGTCTCTGACGATCCCTGTTTTTCTATATCTGTCCGCAGTGGTTATTGCAATCTGCGCGCAGCATGGATCACAACTGTCCGACGCCTGACCCGGTGTGTTCTAACAGACACATATAGAAAAACAGGGACCGCCGCAGTAAATTTTCTGCAGCAGTCCCTGTGTGTTCACCGGTTATCTATGAAGGTCTACGCTGCCGCCGGTGCACTCTTCTTTGCAGCTGCTTTCTGGAATACGAATACAACTGCGCAGATCACGATACCAGCGATATCTGTCACAAGACCGCTGTCGATCAGGAGATAAGCGCCAATGAGGCTGGCAATTCTCAATACGATGTTGACCTTTGTGAACAGGTAACCTTCGACTGCTGTACTGATTAAGAATACACCAACTGCAGCAGTTACTGCAACCTGAATCGCTTTTGCAAGCGGAGTATCAAGCAGCAGAAGGTCTGTATTGTATACAAACATGTACGGAAGAATGAATCCTGCAAGTGCAAGCTTTACGGATGCCCATCCTGTCTTCATCGGACTTCCGCCTGCGATACCTGCTGCCGCAAAGGCTGCAAGGGCAACCGGCGGTGTCAGGTTTGCGAACATTGCGAAGTAGAAACAGAACATGTGGGCAACCAGGGCCGGGATACCAAGCTGTACCAGAGCCGGAGCTGCGATCGTGGAGGTAATGATATAGGACGGGATACTCGGAAGACCCATACCTAAGATCATGCAGGTGATCATTGTGAATACCAATGTGAACATCAGGCTCTTTCCTCCGATGCTGATGATGGTATTTGCCATATTCAGGGCGAAACCTGTGATCGAGCAGGAACCAACGATAATACCAACGCAGGCGCAGGCGATCGCTACGGATACGGTAGACTTCGCGCTCGCTACCATCGCATCAAGAATATCCTGGAAGGTCATTCTCGTATTTTTTCTGCACTGCGCCACGATGATCGTGAATACGATCGTATAGAACGCAGCCATGATAACCGTCTTTCCGGAGAAGAACAGCATGTAAACGAGGAAGATGATCGGGAGTGCCAGATGACCGTACTCCTTCATGACCTGGGACATCTTCGGAAGCTGATCCTTCGGGGTTCCCTGCATTCCCATCTTCTCAGCCCTCATCTGGATCTGGAACAGGATGCCCATGTAGTAGATAACTGCCGGGATGATCGCGGATAAAAGAAGTTCGTTGTACTTCATGCCAAGAGTATCTGCCATGATAAATGCGGCAGCACCCATAACCGGCGGCATCAGCTGTCCGCCGACAGAACCGGTCGCAACAACGGCACCTGCGAACTCGTCGTCATAGCCGGATTTTTTCATAAGCGGGATCGTGAAGGAACCGGTCGTAACAACGACGGCTACGGCTGCACCGTTGATCATTCCGAGAAGACCGGAAGCAACGACTGCTACCTTTGCCGGACCGCCCTTTGTGCCGCCCGCGATGGCGTTCGCGAAGTCGTTGAAGAACTGACCCATACCACACTTGTTCATGACTTCACCGAAGGCGATGAAGAGGAAGATGTAGGTGGACGCGACATTGACTGACGATCCGTAAATACCTTCCGTGTTCGAGAAGAAGTGGCTCATTAACTTCTGCCATGTGTATCCTCTGTGGAGGAAAATGCCCGGGACATCGATCGGGATGAGTCCCTGCTTTGTCCCCATTAAGCTGTAGATCATAAAGATAATGGAGATGATCGGGAGAGCCATGCCGCAGACACGTCTCGTTGCCTCAAGAACGACCAGGGTTAAGAGTGTACCGATCACGACATCCATCATGTCCGGCTTTCCGGCACGGTTGATGATGTTTACATAATCTACGCACATATAGATCGGAACTGCGGCTGACAATGCGATAAATACATAATCATACCACGCGATCACTTTGCGGCTCGCTTTTTTCGTAGCCGGATAAAGCATGAAGGCAAGAATCAGGATCATGCCGACATGGATGGAACGATGCTTTAATGTTTCCGGCATGTAAAGACCGGATGCGAAAACCAGATGATATAAGGTAACGATGATCGCGAATACCCGGTAAGCTTTCTTTAATACCGGGGATCCGAACTTTCTCGTCTTGCTCTCTTTATCAAACTGCTCGAGGAGTTTCTGTTTTTCTTCCTCGCTCATCTCTGCTTCCGCTGTACTGGGGATGATGTTTTTCTCTTTTTCGCTCATACAGATTTCCCTTCCCTTCGTTGTCAGAGCTGTTGTCGATGTTGCTTCAGCAGTTTCCTTTTCTTATTTTTCGAAACCATTCCGGATCCTCAGCACCATTTTTACGTGATGCGGCATGTCAGAGCCCTGAATCAGGAGCTCGCCATTCACCTTGATGTTCTTCAGGGCTGTCTGGGAAT
The DNA here is from genome assembly GCF_003435125.1 of Clostridium sp. AM25-23AC. Classification (NCBI taxonomy): domain Bacteria; kingdom Bacillati; phylum Bacillota; class Clostridia; order Eubacteriales; family Clostridiaceae; genus Clostridium; species Clostridium sp. AM25-23AC. Next base: position 22,050 of record NZ_QWGI01000022.1, read on the forward strand.
TGATCCAGTTGAACTGCGGAAAGACGCTTTCGATCTCATCCATGTAGACGAGTCCGTCTTCGTAGCGGTATTTGCAGTCCATCTCTGCCGGAATTCCGGCACCGAAGCCCGCGACCGCGATGGTGTGGAGAATGAAGCTTCCGTCTTTCTGTATCTCGTAATACTCGTACCATGGAATATGCTCAAAGGAATGTTCCCACTGGAAGGAAAGCTCGTCACCGGTCTTTACCGGAATCTCCCGGTAAACATTTCCGGTTTCAAGCTCTTCGATCACCAGAATTTTTTTCTGCTGCCGTGCGAACACGGCAGCAGAGATTGCTGTGATTACCAGAAGAACCGGAATCAGGATTTTTAATTTAGTTCTCAGGAGTCTCATAACCGTGATCCTGCCACCACTTCGCAGCACCGTCATGAAGCGGGATCTTTACATCGTCAACACCGAAGGAAACATCGATGTTCTTGTCTGCTGTGTTGTGGGATGCCTTGATGGTAGCGATTCCATCGTCAGAGAAGATACAGTCAAGCATATCGTAGACCATGTCATCGGATACGTCCTTATTTACAAGCATGATATTGTAAACGAATACGCTCTCCACGTCCTCTTTGTTGTTGTATGTATTGGCCGGGATCGTGCTTGCGGAGAAGAACGGATACTTCTCGATCAGGTTATCTCTGCCTTCGCCGTCGATCGGAACGATCACCATATCATAGCTGAATGCCAGCTCGCTGACGGTTGCGTTCGGAAGACCGGAGGTAACGAATGCCGCGTCGCACTGGCCGTTCTTCATCTGGTCGATCGCTTCGCCGTAGGATAAGTAGTCAACATCACTATCCTCATATGTCATGCCGTATGCTTCATAGATCATTCTCGCATTTAACTCAACACCGGAGTTCGGAGCACCGATACCGACTCTCTTGCCCTTTAAGTCCTCAACGCTCTTGATGCCTGTGCTTGCCACGGTTACAAGCTGTACATAGTTCGGCCAGAGTCTCATCATGGCTCTCAGATCCGGCTCTGCCTTCTCAAACGCACCAAAGCCCTCATACGCCTGTACGACGGAGTCCTGCATTGCGATCGCAAGCTCTGCCTCACCGTTTAAGATCAGGTTGATGTTCTCAACGGAAGCGCCGGTTGCCTGTGCGGATGTCTTATATCCTGCGTTTCCTAATGCGGTTGCGAATGCGCCGCCGATCGGGTAGTAGATACCACTCGTAGGACCGGTTGCGACTGTGACAAACTCAGAACCTCTGTCAACGTTCACGGACGTGCTGCCTGCCTCTGCGCCGGAGCCATCCGCCGCTTTCTCTGTTACGGCTGCCGCCGTTGTGTCAGCCGCTGCTGTTGTAGATTTACTGCCGGAACTGCTGCCGCATCCTGCAAGAGCTGCTGTCATTGTGAGTGCCATAGCTGCTGCTGTGATTCTTTTCACTAATCTCATACTGTTTACCTCTCCTTCTTTTTGTTTACCCGTAATTGTCCGGTCCCACCCGGATCATTACATACCCACTTTTTAAATGCTTCATATTCTTTATAAATATTTCACATTTCATGTCTAAATTTTAACGTAAACGTAATTTCGATTCAATGGGGTTCGTGCAAACTGCACAAAATCGTGTATGAATGGTAAAAACTGATGTGTGAAATGCAGGAATAAGACCGTTTTCCTGTAAATCTATATGATATTATTTTAACAATTCTTTGCACGCCTTTGCGATTGATCGATGAGTTTGCTTGATCGGCGGGAATTGATCGTTCCTGTTAATGTATTACTTTAAATTTTTAAACTTTAACGCGCGTAAGTGTTGACTTTTTTCTCTCCTGTCTTTATACTATGGACATAGCTGATCACGCTTCGCAGGCTTTGCCGATTTGGAATGCAAAGCACCGGCATTCTTTCTGCGAGATGTGCGTTATATAACGCATGACCGGATATTACATCAATCATATAGAAACAGGGGAGTAACCACTTATGGGAGCAATTGTAAAAGTAAGAAATGTAAAATTGGGAGACGGAATGCCGAAGATCTGCATTCCGGTTACCGATACAAATCTCGATGACCTGAAAAAATCTGTAAACCTGATCAGGAATACTCCGTTTGACCTGATCGAATGGCGTGCGGACTTCTACACCGGTATGGAAGATCCCGAAGTCCGGATCAAGGCAATGACCTTATTCCGAAATGCTTTAGGAAATATTCCAGTGCTCTTCACGATCCGTACCAGCGTGGAAGGCGGAATGATGGAGATCGATACGGAGACCTACACAAAGACGATCCTCGCCGTGATCGACAGCGGTCTCATCGACCTCGTGGACGTGGAACTCTCCCGCGGGGAAGAGACGATGAAAACGATCGTTGCGGCAGCCCACCGGGTCGGTGTAAAGGTCGTCGCTTCCCGCCACGACTTTACCGCAACGCCGGATAAGAACATCATCATAAGCAATCTCTGCCTGATGCAGTCCCTGGGCGCTGATATCGTGAAATTCGCGGTGATGCCGCAGTGTGAGCGGGATGTCCTGACACTGCTTGACGCAACGTTGACCATGAAGGAGGAGCACAGTGATACCCCGGTGATCACCATGTCCATGAGCCCCACCGGCGTCATCAGCCGTATCTGCGGTCAGCTCGTCGGCTCCTGCGTGACCTTCGGAACCGCAGGAAAGGCATCTGCGCCGGGACAGATTCCGGCGAACCTGTTAAGCACGTTCCTGCAAACGCTGGAATAAATGACTGTTCACACGGATATGAGCTCCTTCACAACGATACCCCCCTGTGTCCAGCTCCCCTCTGCTCACTTTCTGTTAAATCCCTATAAGCTCTAAATACCTTTACCATAAATTGTTACCGTTTAATGCGAGATCATATTCTCCGCAAAGATCCCATACCCCCTCGTCGGATCGTTGATAAACACATGGGTCACAGCCCCGATAAGTTTTCCGTCCTGGATAATTGGTGAACCGCTCATACCTTGAACAATGCCGCTTGTCAAATTTAAAAGTTCCTCATCTACAACACGGAGAACCAGGCCTTTATTTTTCTGAATGCTGCCGTAATCCACCTTCTGAATTTCGATCTCATAATCTTTTACTTCCCCGGACACATTGCTTCGGATGTACGCAGTTCCCTTGTGAGTATCCTGTCGGAAGCCGACGGGAATCGCATCGGTTTTTATTGAATCCAGAAAATGGTTGTTTACGGTTCCGTAGATTCCCTCTGCCGTATTCTCCTTCACTTCCCCCAGTTTTGTTCCTTTTCCGTAATAGATCACTCCTGACATGACTCCCGGCTTTCCGGTCTGGCCTTTTTCGATCCCGAGGATCTGGGTCTCGTAGAGTTCCCCACCTTCAATATCCACCAGTTCCCCGGTATCACTGTCACTGATTCCATGCCCAAGAGCACCAAAATTTCCGTTCATATCCACATAAGTCATGGTTCCGATTCCCTGAGTATCATCCCTGACCCAGGCACCAAGCTTATAGCTTCCGTCTTCCGCAAGAACCGGTGTCATATCGACCTCAATCCTGCGACCATCACGCCGGATTCCGAGCGCCAGCGTCTTTCCGTCTGACGCGCTCACCGCGTCCACCAGATCATTTTTATCTTCCAGATCTTCTCCGTCCACCGTCTGGATATAGTCTCCGGACTTTAAAAGCCCATAAGCAGGTTCCACAACGTTTCCCGTATCATTTGTGACCTGCCCCGTCCCAATCACCATAACGCCCTTTGATTTTAAATAGATTCCCACCGGCATTCCACAGGGGATCGCATAAGATCCATCCACTACCTCCACCTGAATGTCTTTCATCCGGATAAGTCCCAGGAACTTCATTCCAACCCGGTAGCTTCCCTCATTTTTCCCATACATAGAGACTGAATCCGGGCGTTCGATCCGGATCATTCCTTGCGGGATTTCTGAAGCATTCTTCAGGACAACCTCCTCGCTGTCACTCTCAAAGGTCACTCCGGGAGGAAGAGCGAAATGAAAGACTTCTTCCTCATTGACCACCAGATTCAGCCGATCCGGCACTGCATACCGGATATAGACCCAGGAAAATCCGATTGTGAAGACGAGAGAAATCCAGAATATCCAGATCAGGATCCGTCGAAACGATTCTTTTTTCATCATGGCAGCTCCTCCTTTATTCATTCTTTATCTGCAACGCCGCTGTCGCGCCTGCACTGCAGTTTTCCGAAGCTGCCGCTTCCCTTTTATCGTTTCCACTTTATCAGACAGTCATTCCCATCCGTCACAGAAACCGTTATAAAAAAAGGAGAGGCAGCTTTTTTGCTCCTCTCCTATTATGTGATGCTTTCTTATTTTCACCCTGTCAGTTTTTTCTCATTCTGCCGATTCATCCCGCTGTTTGAAGTACAGCTCTGTGATTCTTTGTCTCCTCTGCCAGACGTTTCATCTCCGCGGCATTTTCCCGTACTTTTTCCGTAATCTCAGCTCCGCCTAAGAGTCTTGCGAGTTCATCCACCTCATCCTTCTCTGTTAGTTTTCTGATTTTCGTCGCAGTCACACCATTCTCCACAGATTTTTTTATTTCAAAGTGCGTATCCGCCATTGCCGCAATCTGTGGAAGGTGGGTAATACAGAGTACCTGATGCTTTTTTCCGATATAGGACAGGCGCTCCGATACCTTCTGGGCAGTCCGTCCACTGATACCGGTATCGATCTCATCGAAGATCAGAGTTGGAATATCGTCCGTGTCCGCAAGGACCGTCTTGATCGCCAGCATAATTCTTGAAAGCTCACCGCCGGAAGCAACTTCCCCCAGCGGCCTTGGCGGAATACTTCCCGGATTTGTAGAGATCAAAAATTCTACCTCGTCGGAGCCGGCTGCCGTAAAGTGATCGGTCCGGTGTACATCTACCCGAAATTCCACATGAAGGAAGTTCAGGTCCTCAAGCTCCTCCGTGATCCGGTTCTCCAGAATCTTTGCTGCTTTTTCTCTCTCCTTCGAGAGCCGTCCGCAGAGAAGTCCCAGAACCCGCTTCTGCTCCTCAAACTCGGCTTTTGCGGTAAACGCCAGCTCCTCATAGTTTTCCAGTTCCTCAAGCCGTTTTTTCTTTTCTTCCAGACTCTTTAAGACAGCTTCCTCGCTGTTTCCGTATTTTGCCATAATTCCACGGACAAGATCCAGACGTTCTTCCGTCTTTTTAAAATCTTCCCCTGAAAACTCCATCTCATCCATATAGTCCGAGATCGACCTGCAGATATCCGATAAAATACTTTCCGCGTCAGAAAGACCCGCAGCGATCCCGGACAGCCTTTCATCGTAGGATGCCACACTTTCCATCTCACGGTACGCACGCCCGATCGCGTCCCCATCTACCGCCTGATAAGCTCCCTGTAAGCTTTCCATAATTTTTTGACTATGGGAAAATTTACGGAATTTCGCCGCAAGTTCTTCCTCTTCGCCCGGTTTTAATGCAGAATCCTCAATCTCATCGATCTCGAATCTCACGAAATCAAGTTCCCGCTTCCGGCTTTCCTCATCCAAAGAGAATCCGTCAAGCTTTCCCTTTAATTCCAGATATCTCCGGTAACTCTCTGCCACATTTCTTTTTAAGCTTCCCGTCTCTCTCCAGGAATATTCATCAAGGATCTCCAGATGCTTCTGTTTATGAAGCAATGACTGGTGTTCATGCTGTCCATGGATATCGAGAAGCTTTCCGGTCACGGCTTTTAAGCGCGCCGTCGTCACTGTCTCGTCATTGATCCGGCTGATGCTTCTCGTCTGGGTGATCTTTTTTGAGATGATCAAAAGACCATCTTCATCCGGATACACATCCGTTTTCTTTAATTCTTCCCGTTTTTTCTCGTCATCAACCGAAAAAATAAGCTCAATATACGCATACTCTTCCCCACATCTGATCATATCCCTTGACGCTTTCGCGCCCAGCGCCAGGGCAACAGAGCCAATGATAATCGACTTTCCGGCTCCGGTCTCACCGGTCAGGATATTTAAACCGTTTCCAAACTCCACGTCAGCCTGCTCAATCAGAGCAAGATTTTTAACATGTAAACCAACAAGCATCCTGTTCCCTCGCTTTCCCTCTATGAAAATAAAACATTTGTTCGATTTGGTAAAACGAGTATAGCACACATATGTTCGATTGTCCAGTGTTTTTCGAACAGTTGTTCTCTTTTTTCCGTTCTGTTTCCTAAAAAAATCCCTGCACAGCAAAACCAGGTAATTATCCCGTTTCTGCTCTGCAGGGCTCAATATTTCTGCAATATTCTGCCTTAAACCAAAAGGTCCAAAGCCTATTTTCCTTCGTAACTGTTCAGTAAACAGTTACGCGCAAAAATCCATCCCAAATCGGCTGTGCCGATAGGATTTTTGCCTTCTATTCTAAGTTTTCTTACGGTCAGCGCAGTAAATGCGCAGACCTACTGAACAGTTACTTTCCTTCAATGATCTTCTTCAGCTTATCCATCAGAATGATCGTGTCATCCACGGTCCGCACCGCGCACATGATCGTATTGTCTCCGGCCACACAGCCGACGATCTCATGAAAACCGATCACATCCAGTGCCTCAGCGACTGCCATCGCCATACCGGAAACCGTCTTGATCACAAGAATATTCTGTGCCATGTCCATGGACACATAGCAGTCCCTGAAAATACGGATATATTTCTCGCCAAAATCTTTCTGATGCTGCATGACTGCATAGCACTGGCGGCCATTTTTTCCAGGAGCTTTCGTGAGCTTCAGTTCACGGATATCCCTCGATACTGTCGCCTGTGTCACATGATATCCGGCCTTTTTCAGATACTCCGCAAGCTCCTCCTGCGTCTCGATCTGATATTTTCCGATCAGCTCCACGATCTTACTGTGTCTGTCAACCTTCATGTCTGCTGCCCCTTTCTGATCTCGTCCTGTATCAGTGTCCAGTTCACTTCTTTTGAAGTGATCCGCACACCGCCCTGCGTGTCCTGCAGCGCTATTCCGCTGTAAATTCACGCGTCGTACATCTTCATCTTTAAAATATCAAGGAATGACCGGTGATCAAGCTTCACAACTCTTGTCACCGTCTCTGCCTTTGTGATCTCAATATAATCCCCATTTTCCAGCCGCACTAACGTGTCGCCGTCAAAAGCCGCCACCTGACTGCCCCGGTTTGTTGCCGGGATCTCGATCCTGATCCGGCTATCCGCTCCGAAAACGATCGTTCTCGACGTCAGCGTATGCGGGCAGATCGGTGTAAGGATCATCAGCTGTCCGTCCGGCTGGGCAATCGGTCCCCCCGCCGACAGATTGTACGCTGTGGATCCCGTAGGAGTCGCAACGATCATACCGTCAGCGCTGAATTCATTTAGGAACTGTCCGTCCACGTAAAGCTTTAGCTTTAATACCCGTGGATCTCCGTCCCTTGTCAGGACGATATCATTGAGCGCAATGCTCTCTTTCACCGGCCTTGCGTTCCGGTAAACACAGCCCTTCAACATCATGCGTTCCTGAAGTTCATAGCAGTCCTCCAAAAGCGCATCCAGAAGCTCCTTTACATCGCCTTCCCGGCCGGTCTGGGTAAGATAGCCGAGGCCGCCGAGATTGATACCGATCATCGGAAGTTTTCTCCCTGCAAGATCCCTTGCCGCCTGGATCAGGGTTCCGTCCCCGCCCAGCGTGATGACACATTCGGTATCCGCAGGTACCTCCTCCGGATCCGTGTACGGATTTCCATGTCCGGACACGCTTTTCCCCACGGAAACTCCCGCACCGTGAGCCTTCAGGTACTTTTCAATAGCCGCCTGCATATTCTTCGTATTCTCTTTGTCAGGATTTGCAACGATGTAAAATTTCTTCATAAAATTATGCCTTATTTATCCAGTGTCTCGTGTGCCTTTTCAACGATCTCGGAAGCGCCGATGGTGTCGTTCGCAAATGTACTTCCATCCGTGCAGTTTCTCAAATGGAGCAGATATTCGATATTTCCCTCCGGCCCCTTGATCGGGGAGAATTCCAGGTGCAACGCCTCAAAACCGATGCTGCCCGCAAAGGAGGCGACCATCTCAATGACCTCAAGATGGACGGATTTTTCGCGGACAACGCCCTTCTTTCCGACCTTCTCACGCCCTGCCTCAAACTGCGGCTTAATTAAGCATACGACCTCTCCGTCCGGCTCCATGAGCGCCTTCACCGGCCCCAGGACCTTCGTCAAAGAAATAAAGGAGACGTCAATGGATACAAACTGGATCCTGTCCGGGATCTCCTCCGGAGTCACATAACGGATATTTGTCTTTTCCATGCAGACCACGCGCTCATCATTTCTGAGCTTCCACGCCAGCTGTCCATGCCCCACATCCACAGAATAAACCTTCACTGCCCCGTTCTGAAGCATGCAGTCCGTAAATCCGCCCGTGGACGCTCCAACGTCCATACAGATCTTTCCCTCTAATGTCACGCCGAAATGTGTCATGGCCTTCTCCAGTTTCAGGCCGCCGCGGCTCACATATTTTAATGTGGTTCCGCGCACCTCCACGTTCGCTGTCTCGTCGAACATGGATCCCGCCTTGTCTTCCTTCTGTCCATCCACATAGACGATGCCGGACATGATGACCGCCTTCGCCTTCTCTCTGGACTCCGCCAGATTTCTCTTTACCAGCAGAACATCCAACCGTTCTTTCATTGGCTTTGCTCCTTATCTCTTCTCGTTTAAAAATTCCGTCTCAATGCGTCTGATCACGGAATCGCTGTTGATTCCAAGCATCTCCCTGAGCACGGAAACATTTCCATGTTCTACATAGGCATCCGGAAGCGCGATCTGGATCACGCGGATCTCCGGGTGTTTTTCATGGATATATTTTGTGACATACATGCCCATGCCGCCGCGGAGAACATTCTCTTCCATGGTGACGATCAGTTTATGCGTCTTGCAGAGACGATCGATCATATCCGTATCGAGCGGCTTTACAAATCTCGCGTTCACTAAGGTACAGGGCTGTCCTTTTTCCTTTAATTTTTCCCGGACATGTTCGCCGGTGCTCACCATGCTGCCGAGGGCAAAAAGTGCGATCTCTGACTCCTCGTAGAGCATCTCCGCCTTTCCATATTCGACAGGAGCGCGGAATTCTTCCAGTCCGCGGTACGCCTGTCCTCTCGGATAACGGATGGCAAGGGGCGCATCAAAATTCACGCCGAACTCCAGCATGTCCTGAAGCTCCCAGCAGTTTTTCGGTGCCATGATGTTCATTCCTGGCACAAGACTTAAGAAGGAAATATCAAAAATTCCCTGATGCGTCTCCCCGTCGCTTCCCACAAGACCTGCCCGGTCGATGGCAAACAGGACCGGAAGATCCTGAATACAGACGTCGTGAAGCACCTGGTCATAGCCACGCTGTAAAAAGGAAGAATATACCGCAACTACAGGCTTTAGTCCCGCTGCCGCCATGCCTGCCGCCGATGTCACCTCATGGGCCTCCGCGATTCCCACATCAAAGAACCGTTTTGGGAATTCCTTCGCAAACTTCGTGAGTCCCGTTCCATCCGGCATGGCTGCCGTCAGAGCCACGATTCTTTTATTCTTTCCGGCGAGTTCGCAGATCTTCTCTGAGAATACATCCGTGTAGCTCGGAAACTCCTTTTTCTTTAAAGGATTTCCGGTCTTGATATCGAATGGTTCCACACCGTGGAATCGCGCCGGATTTTCTTCCGCCGGCTTGTAGCCTTTTCCCTTTTTCGTGATAACATGAACTAAGACCGCATGCTGGACGCGCTTCGCTTCCTTAAATACACGGATCATTTCCTGAACGTTATGGCCGTCCACAGGCCCCAGATACGTGATCCCCATGTCCTCAAATAACATTCCCGGAACAAGGAACTGTTTGATCCCGTTCTTTAACTGGTACAGACCGTATGCCAGCGGTCTTCCAATCACAGGGATCGCGGAAAGTGTCCGTTCCACTCGGAGCTTTAGCTCCGCATATCCTTCTTTTGTGCGGACACTGCTGAGATATTTCGACATTCCGCCCACGTTCCTGGAAATGGACATCTCATTGTCATTCAGAACAATAATAAAATTTTTTCTGATCTGGGCCGCGTTGTTCAATGCCTCATATGCCATTCCGCCGGTCAGGGCACCGTCTCCGATGACCGAGACCACCGAATAATCTTCCTCTGTGATCTCTCTCGCCTGGGCGAGACCAAGACCCGCAGAGATGGAGGTGGAGCTGTGTCCTGTGTCGAAGGCATCGTAAGGGCTTTCCTTTCTCTTCGGGAATCCGCTCATTCCGCCAAACTGGCGCAGGTCATCAAAACCAGCTTTTCTTCCGCTTAAAAGCTTGTGGGTGTAGGCCTGATGGCCCACGTCCCAGACGATTTTATCCTTCGGAAGGTCGAACGCCAGATGCAGGGCCATCGTAAGTTCCACAACCCCAAGGTTTGAAGCGAGATGGCCGCCTGTTTTACTTATTTTTTCGATCAGGAACTGGCGGATCTCCCGCGCAAGCTCCGGATACTGGTCTTCTTTCAGTTTTTTGATGTCCGAAGACTGTTTTATATGATCAAGCAGCATGTTTCCAGACTACTCCCTTACATATTTTATATAGTGATTAGTTTCTCCTATTCACGAGCATTTCAATAATATTGTACAGAAATTCATTTTTTCCCGGCAGCCCCGCAAGTCTTCCTGCTGCCCGGTCAGAAATTTCCTTTACATCCCGTTTTGCCTTTTCAAGGCCTTCTAAGGTCACATAAGTGGTCTTTTCGTTCTTTTCATCGCTCAGAACCGGCTTTCCAAGCTCTTCCTGAGTGCTCGTCACATCGAGGATATCGTCCTGAATCTGGAACGCGAGACCGACCTCGGAGGCCATCGTTTCCACCTCTTTGATCTCTTCCACGGTCGCGCCCGCAAGGACTGCACCGATCATCATGGAGGCCTCGAGGAGAGCACCAGTCTTTAACCGGTAGATGAAATCAAGTTTTTCTCTCGGAACCGCCTTTCCGGTGAGCTCCACATCGACGGTCTGTCCGCCGATCATGCCATAGATTCCGGTCTTTTCTGCGAGGATCCCGATGGCGCGGCCGACTTTTGCCGGATCAGCGCCCATGGAAAAGGCCTTTGACGCAGTCTCGAACGCGTAGATCATCAGCGCGTCACCCGCCAGTACTGCCATGTCATAGCCGTAGGCTTTCCAGGTGGTGAGTTTTCCGCGGCGGTATTCGTCGTTATCCATGCACGGCAGATCGTCATGGATCAGGGACGAGGTGTGGATCATCTCCATGGCCGCCATGAACGGCTCGATCTCCGGACCGTTTCCGCCGAACAGACGGTACACTTCCCGCATGAGAAGCGGTCTTAAGCGCTTTCCACCTGCTTTTACACTGTAATTCATTGCCTCAAAGATCGTCCTCTGGTGTCCGGTCTCCTCCGGCAAATATGAATATACGACTGTCTCAGTCTCCTTGACCGCCTGACTGAACCTTTCCTTAAAATTGTCCGCCATTTTCCTTTTCCTCCGTTTGATCTCCACTCAAAACAAGGATCTTTTTTTCAATCGTCTCAATTTTTTCGTTACAGCTCTTTACAAGCTTCATGCCCTCTTCATAATCAGCGAAAGCGTCCTCCAGAGATCCGTCTCCCTTTTCCAGCTTTCCGATGATCCGGTCGAGAGCCGCAAATGTCTCCTCGACATTCATCTGTTTTCTTGTCTCGTCATCCATATGATTCCTCACTGTGGCAGCATATCCTGCCGTATCGTTCTATTTTCCTACTTGAATTATTGTTTAATTATTCGTGAAAATTGGTGCGATAGATAATATTCTGTGGTGGATTCCTACCGATACTTCTCAACATGATCTACAACAGCCCCGATTCGACCGTCCTTCACCCGGACCGTGATCCGTTTTCCGGCTTCCGCCTGTTCCACAGTCTCCAGACGTTTGCCATCCCCGTCCGTGATAAATCCGAATCCGCCGCTGATCTTCTTTAACGGGGACAGTCCCCACAGACGTTCACTCTTCACCGCAAGATTTCTCTTATCAGCCGCAAGCCGGTCCGCCATGGATCTTCTGAGCAGTGTCTCCGCATTCTGCAGATCACGTCTCGTCTCCTGCTGCCGCTCTGCGATCAGACGTAAAAGTGTATCTTCCGCGTCCGCCAGCCGTTTTTTCTTCTCATTCAGCTGGCTCTTCGGGTCATAAAACCGCAATGTCAGCTCATCATGCTTTAACCTGCTTTTAGCCCGCTCAAGACTTGTACCCATCTCCTTCATCAGGCGCTGTTTTCTCGCATTCAGATCCATCCGGAACTGGAAATAATCAAATACCGCAAGCTCTGCCGCCGCTGACGGAGTCGGTGCCCGAAGATCTGCCGCGTAATCCGCGATCGTCACATCGGTCTCGTGACCGACTGCGGAGATCACCGGCGTATTGCATGCGAAGATCGCTCTGGCGACTTCCTCCTCGTTGAAGGCCCAAAGGTCTTCGATCGAACCGCCGCCGCGCCCGACAATCAGGACATCCAGTCCCATCGCATCAAGCGTCCGGATTCCTTTTACGATGCTGTCCTTTGCGCCGTCTCCCTGAACCAGGGCCGGGTAGAGGATCAGCTGGACATATGGATTCCGTCTGTGGGAGATATTCATGATATCCCGGATCGCAGCTCCCGTGGGCGCTGTGACGATTCCCACGGTCTTTGCGAACCGCGGGATCGGCCGCTTATACTGCGGGTCAAACATCCCCATCTCTTCCAGCTCTTTTAAGAGTTTTTCAAATCTCAGATACAGGTCTCCGCGCCCGGAAAGTTCGATTTCTGACGCGTAGAGCTGGTATTTTCCGTCCCGCTCGTAGACATCCACAGTTCCTTTTACAACAACCTGCTGTCCCTCGGCAAGCTTAAAGTTGAGGCCGCGGCGCTGGCTTGCAAACATGACAGCCTGAAGTGTTCCGCCGCCGTCTTTCAGCGTGAAATAGATATGTCCGGAACTGTGATACTTACAGTTGGAAACTTCCCCCTTCACCGACAGGCGGCGAAGAAGGAAGTCCTGTGCAAACATATTTTTGATGTATGAATTTACCTGTGCAACAGAGTAAACACCTGCCATCGTTTAATTGCCTTTCTGGATCAGTTTTGCAAGGATACCGTTTACAAATGCCGGAGCTTCATCTCCGCCGAATTTCTTTGCGAGTTCAACCGCTTCGTTGATGGCAACCTTCTCCGGGATCTCCTCATCATATTTCATCTCGAACACTGCAAGACGTAAAATCGTAAGCTCAACTTTACCCATACGTCTTGTTCTCCAGCCTTCCGCGATCTCGTTGATCTTTTCATCGATCTCCGGGATCAGTTCCATGATCTTCTCGACGCGTTTTTCGAGATATGCGCGATCCTCTTCTTTCTCAAACGGATCATGAAGGATCTCATCTTTTCCGTCTTCGCCGGTCACATCCTCCTTCGGCGCTTCAAAATATCTCTCTAACTGCTCTTCCTTCTCCTCTGCCGGGTAAAAATCCTGGCAGAACAGCATTTTAAAACAATGTTCTCTGGCTTCCCTTCTGGTCACTTTTCTACCTCCGTTTATCTGAACGGGCCGACGGGCTTTTCCGTCAGTCCGTGCTGCTCTGATTATCAATCTCTGAACTGCTCTTTTGCAGCCATGCTTCCGAAAAAGCTGCCTTTTGCAGCTTCTGCAGATGTGAGCGCAGAACAGAGTACTCCTAATTTAGGATTATACGTAACTATTCAGTACCTTCATAGTTACGTGCAAAAATCCATTCCAGATCAGCTTCGCTGATGGGATTTTTGCCTTCCAGCCTATGTTTTCTTACGGTCAGCGCAGCAAGTGCGCAGACCTACTGAACAGTTACGATTATACATGAAAATGTATATTTTCACAAGTCCTTATGTGAGAGATGTTTCTTTTATCCTTGTGGTATGGTATACTCTTTCTGATCCCTTCAGAATTCCAAACTTACCTCAGAAAGGAAAATAATACAATGAACAAAGTAAAATACCTTCCGCTCATCATCCTGTGCATGCTATTAACCGGATGCGGCAATAAAAATAATATTTCGAAGGAAGTCCCCACAGAAACAGCCGTACATACTTCCGAAGTCGAATTAAAAACGGCAGTGGAAACAGAGTCAGAAAGCACCTCTGAATCTGACACGAAAACAGTGGCAGAAGAAAGCTCTGAAACCGATATGAAAACAGAAACCAGCCCTGCTGCCAATACTGACACCGAAAATACGGCTTCTGAGACAAAATACATTACCATCGACCTGTCCACAGCCAGGGAGACACATCCCACCGGTGATGCCGCCGCTCCTTTTGATTTAAAAATCGTATCCGAAGAAGAAAACGGTATCGATTTTGCAAACGAATGGTACGACAGGAAAGGATTATCCCTCCCAATGATCGGCACCGACTGGAACAGCTTTTATGATGACAACTACCAGTACCTCTGGTCCGGCGAAGAGCTTTATATTTTTGAGAACGGTACCGGAAACTGCCTGTATGTCTTAACCTATCCCACCGACAAATGGTACATCAACGGAAATAATGCCTGTCTGAGGGACGGAATCTTCTACGGAGCCAGCGTGACAAACGGCTACGCCCAGCCGGATACCTGTTTCATGTTCGCCTATGATCTGGAAAATAACAAACTCCTCTGGAGAAGCGCTGACCAGACCTGTAATTCCATGAACTTTATCGTAAAAAACAATGTGATCATCTGCGGATACGGCTTCACCTCCGAGGACGACTACCTCTATCAGCTCGATCTCCACACCGGCGAGGTTCTCTCCCGACTGACCCTAAAAAAACAGCCTGATCTCCTCGTATACCAGGATAATACACTTTACGTCCATACCTACAGCTATAACTACACAATCGAGATAAAATAAGTTCGCCAAAAAGGGCAGGACTCCAGGTTTCCCGGGAATCCTGCCCTTACGCAGTCACAATCTTTACTTTTCTTCCAGGCTGACCCCGGCAATCTTAATATTCACATCAAGCACCGTAAGCCCCGTCATGTTCTCGATCGCGTTCTTAACCTTCTCCTGCACCTTCTCGCAGACGTCCGGAATACTATATCCATATTTCAGATTCAGAGCCATATTCACGCTTACATGCTCCTCCGTAACTTCCACCTTAACGCCTTTGGAAAGGTTCTTCATTCCAAGCTTTCCAACCAGCTCGTTCGTAATATTTCCCGCCATGGAATCCACTCCGTCAACCTCAGTTGCTGCCAGGCCGGCAATAATTGCCACGACTTCATCCGCAATCTGGACTTCTCCAATTTTGTCCTTTTCATAAACCTTATGACTGCTTCTCTCTGTTTCCGCTGCCACAACAATTACCTCCTGTATATCAAAGATACAGTTATTATACCATTTTCTCCTCTCTTTGCATAGTTCTTTTTATCACACTTTGCGCCTGCCGCCAGAGATACCGGGAACCATACCACTTTACGCCAATATTCCGGCACCATCGTCCTTATCACTCATCCACATCCAGCAGCGTGATCACGATCCCGTCCGCCCCGATCTCCGTCTTCCTCTTCACGATATCCTCGATCTGCGCCCGCTCTTGATCCGAGAGCGATGCCGCGTTCACCACGACGTCCACCTTCCCGTCCGTGATGCTGACCACCGGGTCCACAAAGCCTTTTGCCTTTAAAAGCGTCTCCGCCGCGTTCTCCTTTTCCGAGATCTCCGTCATCCCGATGAGGTTCTGGATCGCCGTCTGCTTCTCCTCCTCCGAGATCTGGTCACTGTTGATGATCTGCATCAGAGTTTCCTTATTCTTTGCCCGGATCTGCTCCCTGCCAAGTTGGACGCCAGCTATGTACTCGGAGATCCCTGTTCCGCCGGTGAGCACCGCCTCGCCCGGATTCTCGATTCCCGCAGCCGCTGTCTCCTGCCCGGAAACTTCTGCACCAGCAGATTCCGCACTCTCAGGCATCGCCGCCACCTCATTTCCATCGGGCAGAAGTTCCTCTCCATCCCCGTCAAGACTCGCAATTTCCTTGAGCTTTCCATCATCCACCCCATTCTTCGCCTGATTCTCCGCCAGAATGTCCGAATCGGAAATATCCATCATCCCCGCCTCGTACACCTCTGCCCCCGCCACTTCCTTCTTCGACGAGTAATTCAGGTATCCCGCTGCCGCGATCATGACCGCCAGCGTCGTGATAATGATCTGATTTCTTCTGAAGATCCGTTTCATCGCAAAACTCCTTCTTTCCCATACTTTCATACTTCCATTCTATGATTCCAGGCTTGAAATATACCGCTGTAATTCTCTCCTCTGTAAAAAACAGAACCCATTTTTGCCGATACTCTGCAATCCACTGCCTTTATTTCACCGCCCGCTTCATCACCTTGATCTTATTCGCCGGAAGTCCTAAAAGCGCCTCCATCGCCTCCGAGATCTCCGCCCGGATCACCGCACTTCCGCCGCCGTCCGCGCTGATGACTACACCGGAGATCTCCGGTTTCACTTCCTTCTCCATCACCGGTGACTGGCTCTTCCCGTCAAGCACCGTGCTCTCTGACTGGTTCTCCTCCCTTATGACCCGTGAACTCCCGGAGCTGCTCCCACTCTCCTCCGTCACTGAGGACGTGCTGCTCTTATCCACATGCCAGATCCTCTCCTCCGAAGATTTCAACACCACCATCACATCCGCCTCCCCGACGCCATCCACACTCTTTAATAGTTCCCGGATCCGCTGCTCCAACTTCTCCTCGTAAGAACCACTCTCCTCCTTCGCTGCAGCTTCCTCCCCGGCATCTTCCAACGCAGTGCTCTCATCGTCCCCGCTGACATCCGCAACCACCTCCACCGTTCCAGCTCTCAATCCGGAATCCGTTGTCTTCCCATTCGGCAGTGAGATCACAAACAGCAGCAGCCCGGAACAGAATAGAAAAATCACCTTCTCCTTATTCCCTTTCAACATCGACCTCAATGTCCCGTTCTTCCACTCCATAATAAGCTCCTATCTTCCTTCTGACCGAAGCGATCTCCGCTCCTGCCTGATTCTGCTCTCCCCGGACCACTAACTTCACATGGCTGAGATTCCCGGCATCCGCCACCCGGGCCGATACGCTCACGCATTCCAGACCATCACTCTCTGCCATAGTCCGGATATCAGACTCCACCGCCGCCCGGTACCGCTCATAAAATCCTGCGATCCGCCTCTCATCCACGGCTCCAAGTTCCTCCTTCAGCGTCCGCACATCGTCCTCAAAGATGATCTTCTCAAACATGCCCGCTATCGCTGTCTCCATCCCCGTGATCCGTGCAAGCGGCCCAAAAGCCAGCAGGATCATAACCGCCCCGGCAAACAGCCGCAAGTACTTTTCGTATTTCGGATCCGGCAGAAGATTCATGACCATGGTCACGAAGATCATGTAAAAAACGATGTCTTTTACCCAGTTTTCAATCGCTTTCATGCCGCTCCTCCACTTCTCCGCTGCTGTTCACATTTTGCACAGCCACCTTGATAATATGCAGTGTGACAATAACTCATCCCGCATAGTACACCGCATTCGTAGAATAACTGATCACTGCGATGGTCACCGCAAACAACGCCAGCGAATACCCGACGATTTCGAGTAACATCCCATGCCCCACGGCATTCTGCGCCATACATGCAGCCAGCCGCTTATCACATACAGGCTGCATCACAGCCGCTGCCAGATAGTAGAGCGCCATGAGCACCGCCAGCTTCACCATAGGTACCGACGCCAGAAAGATCAGGACCGCCACCGCCGCGGCACCCGCCGTGTTCTTTATGAGAACCGCCGATCCCATCAGAAGATTTGACATTGCCCCAGCCCCTGCGCCGATTCCCGGAACCGCCTCGATGGTCCGCACGACCGCCGCGTTTTTCATGGCATCCGCCTGGGGCAGAACCAGCCCCTGGATCAGGTGAAATCCCACAACGATACCGAACATGGTCTTCACGGTCCACCCCACGACTTTTCCCAGGAACTCCGTCATCACCGAGAACATTTCTTCCCGGAACAGATTTCCCACCAGGGAGAGCACCATGTAGAGCTTCATGATCGGCAAAAGGAATCCCGAAACCACCGCCTGGATCACGCCAATGGCCCCCAGCGTGAATCCGCAGACCGATGCCGATGTCACCGCCCCACCCGCCATAGTCACTGCAAGGAAATATGCCGGGAGCAGAACCTTCATGAACCCTAAGATATCCCCTGTGGTCTCCTCTGCGATGCGAATACTGGCAAAAAAGCTCGCCGCCAGGAATGTCTGCACGCAGATACAGATCACGTAGGCCCCCGTCTCCGACAGCTGGCTGGAACCGAAAATTCCGAAAAAGCCGGAACATGCCGCCCCGCACAGGGACAAGATCAGGATTTCCGCTAAAAACGAGGTGTTTGTCCGGATCTCCGAGAACAGTGCGGAGACGATCCTATCCTTTCCATATAAGAAGACGTTCTCCGCATCACCTTTCCGGATCATGTCCATCAAGTCCCGGAATGTAAGTCCCGCTGTATCATCACCGCCGATCTGGTCTAAATACTCCTGGATTTCTGTAACGTCAATATCTGCTATCTCATCATCCTGCTGCGGTTCCGCTCTCTGCCCGAAATCCACTGTTTCCGCTGTTGGCATCGGAATTGTCCACAATCCAGCCTGCCGCCCTGTTTTCTGTCTGAAACCGGTCTGCTCTGCGGCAAAAGCTGTAACCTCACTCTGTCTGATTCCCCAGAATATCCCCATAACAAGCCCCAGCATCAGAAATACATTTCTCTTCCATCTCATTCCATAAACACCTTCAATGTCTCCACCAGCGACAGCACCACCGGCGCGCTCACCGCGAGGATCGCCAGCTTCCCAACCATCTCCACCTGGTTCCCCACCGCAGAGTATCCGGCATCCTTGCAGATCCCCGACGTGAACTCTGCGATATATGTGATTCCCGCCATCTTGAATAACGCCGCCAGATACACATGCCGGATCCTGATCCCGTTTCCTATCTCCCGCAGGGTGTCCAAAAGCACACCCAGTCTTGCCAGGCCAAGAAATCCGACTCCGATGGATGCCGCCAGAACCAGGTACACCGCGTACTCTGGCTTCAGCGGTTTTAACTGCGCCGCAAGCAAAACTGCCGTAAGCCCCAGAAGTGCCGCCTGAACTACCGCCATAACTCTCCCTCCTTTCACAGCGAAAACAGATTTTTAATTGTCTCAAACAGATCATAGATATACGGCACGATCCAAAACAGCACCAGAATCAATCCTGCGAGACTCGTGAGAAATGCCTGGTCCTCGCGCCCGCTGTGCTTCAACACCTGACACATCACCGACACCAGGATCCCCACCGCCGCGATCTTAAATATCAGATTTACCCCCATAGTCTCCCCCTTACGCAAAGAGTACCAGAATAAAAAGTCCTGCCGCCATTCCGAGAGACCGGTAAAGCTTCGTCCGGCTCTCCATCTCCTTCTTTAAGAACGCCAGGGAGTCATCCGCCTGTTCCAGATAGAACAGGATCGTCCGCTCCTGGGTCTTTTTGTCCGCGTAACCGAGATTTTCCCCCAGTACCTGGAGTGCTTCAAGATCCTGTTTTCTTAAAGGAAGGTCGTCCGGAAATTTTTCCATCTCTTCCTTCCATATCTCAGCAAACGCCTTCCCAGCTTCTTCCTCCATCCGCTTTTCCACCCGTAGGAAAAAGAGTCCTGCCTCCGCCGCCATCCCGGAATTCCCGTCTGAAAACCGGCTGCCGATCTCCTTTAGCGCCTCCGGCAGCGTCTCGTTGGAGTATAGGATCCGCGCCTTCAGATAGACCGCCATCTGCCGGAAGATTCCAAGCATCTTTACCCGCATCTCCCACTCCCCCGCCAGCAGAAAACCTCCAGCTACCGCCGCTGCCGCCATGCACAAGAGTCCTAAATATTTCATGTCTCATCCCCCGCCCACTCACGATCTATGTCTTGTTTAAACCTTAACTTCCTTTATCCATTCGCTGAAAATTCACATCATAAATTCCCACTATCGTTCCCGGTCCCGGAACTCCGGAAAGAACCACATACCGGGAAAACACCTTCTCTTCCGCCAGTTCCCGCCACGCCGGCCGCTTCATGATATCCCCAACATCTGCACCATGGACCGTCGCCAGGATCCTGCACCCGCAGTTCATCCCATACTTCATCGCCAGGATCTCGCCTTCCCCTCCTGCCTCGTCCACCGCCAGCACCTGGGGTGACATGGAGCGCAGCATCATGAGCATTCCCTCAGACTTAGGGCACCCGTCCATCACGTCGGTCCTGGGCCCCAGGTCACACTGGGCAACTCCTCCAAAACACGCTGCGATCTCCGAACGCTCGTCCACCACGGACACATTCTTCCCCGCTCCCCATGTTCCCCCGCATGAAAGTTCCCGGATCAGGTCCCTCAAAAGTGTTGTCTTTCCTGCTCCCGGCGGGGAGATCAAAAGCGTGTCCAGAAATGTTTCCCCATCCATCAGGTACGGCAGCACGTTTTTTGCGCAGCCCTTTACCTCATGGGCAACACGGATATTTAAAGATGAGAGATCCCGGACCGTCCTCACATGTCCGTCCTCCACCACCGCTTTCCCTGCGATTCCCACACGGTGTCCCCCGCAGATCGTGAGGAATCCCTGGCTGATCTCCCGCTCGTAGGCGTACAGCGAATGTCTGGAACAGGTCTCCAGAATCCCGCGGATCAGCTCCTGGTCTGCAAGAACTACGCTCCGGTCTTCTCTTATCTCCAGCGACCCCATCTTTTTCTTTCCATAACTTTCCGTCTTTCCACAGGTCCCATCCGAAAAAAGGAGGTTTTCCCCGCTTTCCAGCAGTATCATCACCGGTTTTTCCGTCCGGATTCTGATCTCCCGAATCGTTTTCCCGTCTGGAACCGCCTGTTTCAGCAGTCTTTCAAAAGTTTCCGTATTCATCCCGCGCTCCTTTCTCCCCGTGTTCTGCCTGTCCGCCTTTCCCGGAATTGATACAATATATGAACACCCCGGATTTTTATGATATTTCTCGGAAAATAAAAAAGCACATCCACCCAGTCAGTTTCACCTGACCGGACAGATATGCTTTCTAATTCCATTATTTCAAATACCGGCTGTTAATCCCCGTAAACCCTGATAATTCCGGACACCTCACGAAGCACGGACATGCCCTTCACGATCATCAGCGCGTCGTTGAAATGGCGCTCCAGAACGGAATCCGTGATCACAACAAGCTCTGCAACACCGTCCCTCGCGCGTTTCTGAACGACCTGGGCGATGCTGACATCGTTGTTTCCGAGAACGCCCGCAATATTTGCGAGGGCGCCCGGCTTATCCGCGACCTGAAGACGGAGGAAATATCTCGATCTCGTCTCCTCGATCGGCTTCACCGGATAATTCTTGTACGCCACGCCGCCATTCCAGCCACAGTTGTCGTGAACGATATTTCTCATGACGATGATGATATCACCCATAACGGCGCTGGCCGTCGGCATCTTTCCCGCACCGCGTCCCATGAACATCGCGTCATCGCAGGCCTCGCCGTGTACAAACACCGCGTTGAAGGAGTCGCGGACCGTCGCAAGCGGATGCTGCTCCGGGATCAGCATCGGGTGGACCTTGACCTCGATTTTTCCGTCCACCAGCTTTGTAACGCCGAGAAGCTTGATCACATAGCCGAATTCCTTCGCGTAGCGGATATCATCGGAGGTGATCTTCGTGATCCCTTCCATATAGACATCGCTGAAGGTCACCTTGGAGTTGAACGCCAGGGAGGACATGATCGCGATCTTTCGTCCCGCGTCGTAGCCTTCCACGTCCGCCGTCGGATCCGCCTCCGCATATCCAAGCTCTGTGGCCTTTGCCAGCGCTTCCTTGTAATCCATCCCCTCTTCCGACATCTTTGTCAGAATGTAGTTCGTGGTTCCGTTAACGATTCCCATGATCTCCGTCAGCATGCTGCCCGCGAGGCTCTGCTTTAAGGGACGGATGATCGGGATCGCGCCTGCGACTGCCGCCTCAAACTGGATATCGCAGCCGCTGTTTTCCGCCAGTGACAGGATCTCCTGTCCATGCTCCGCGAGCACGTCCTTGTTGGCGGTGACCACCTGTTTTCCGGCTTCCAGGGCCTGCACGATATAGGTTCTCGCCGGTTCCACGCCGCCCATGAGCTCGATCACAAGCTGGATCTCCTCATCTTCCAGGATCTCCTGCCAGTTGTCCGTCATGATCTCCTTCGGGATCCCCGGGCGGTCCTTCTTTGTGTTCCGCACCAGAACCTTCTTAATTTCCAGGCTGGCACCGGTCTTCTGGAACATCTCATCCTTTAACATCTCGGCGAGGGCATACACGCCGCTTCCAACCGTTCCAGCGCCGAGAAGCGCCGCCTTGATCACATTTCTCTCTCCCATGGTTCGTATCTCCTCTATCCCCGGCATAGCCGCATTAGTAACTGCAGACATCCGTCAGTCTTCTCTTTTATTCTTCCATGACCGCGAGCCATGGACATTTGTCTTTTTCAAAGTGACGTAATTATACTACACTACGTTAAAAAATGCAAGTAACTATTCAGTACCTTCATAGTTACTTGCAAAAATCCATTCCAGATCGGCTACGCCGATGGGATTTTTGCCTTCCCGCTTATGTTATCTTACGGTCAGCGCAGCAAGTGCGCAGACCTGCTGAACAGTTATAAATGCAATTAAAAAACACACCATAGATCTCTCCATGATGTGTTTTGCTACTGTGCTTTATCTCCTCACGTATCCACCGGCACATGGTCCCAGTCTGCCTTCTCCCCGGCTCCCACGAGCCAGTTTAACGCTTTATGGCGCTCAAAGACCACACCTCCGTCCATTCCCGCAGGCGCGGGAAGATCCCGCATCCTCGTATCGGTGCATGCCCAGTCCAGGCAGAAGATCATATCGCAGGCATCGAGAAGTTCCTTCGCGCTCCTCGGCTTCGCCGCCTCCAGGATCTCCCTCATGGAGTGAAAGGCTGTCAGAAGCTGCGCCGCCTCCGCCACTGCGCAGAAGTGATCCGGGAAATCTAACGGCCCGTCGATCAGTCCCAGCGCCCACTCCATCACATACAGATTCTCGTACTGCCAGGAATAGGATATCTTCTCTGATTCTTTCGGATCCTCGTTGTGCAGGTAATTCCACTCCTTCAGGGAGAAGAAATCATCCGCCCCGAACTCGTTGATCCGCTTCTGGATGAATTCCAATGCCTCTTTCTGGCTCATCTTTTTCGCCAGCATGGCCTCAGAAAATACCGCCACCAGCATGAGCGCCACCGCTCTCGCCGCGATCTCATATGGTGTCCGGCAGTCTGCCTCCGCCTCCGTCTCCAAAAGCGGGTAAAATACCGGAACATACACGCCCCGCGCCTCAAACTCTCTCCGGTTCTTCTCCCTGCGGTTCAACTGTTCCGTCTCGATCTCATTTCCCGGAACATAGCCCACCGCTTTATATGGCAGAAACCGCTCCATCTCACTGTTTCCGTTTCCGTCCAGGATCAGCTTCTCCATGCCGGACGCATCCAGGCAGTAAAATCCCCTTTTTTCTCCCCTGAACGCCATGACTGCACGAAGATCGGAAAGAACACGAAACAGTGTCTGCTCCATATTTCTCTTCGCGGCCTCCTCTGCCTCTGTCAGGAATTCGGACTCTTCCCCCTCGAACACATAGTCCACCGAAACGATACTCTCGGTTCCTTCCAGCTGATAGAGAAGATTCGTTTTCACATCCACCACCGCGGTCTCGACCCTGGAAAAGTGGCCTCTTGCCCGGTCAGACCAGCTTCGGACCAGCTCCTGCTCCTCGTCGCCCGCGCTCTCGCAGTAGATCCTGAGCGTCACATTCAGATTCCCATTGTGAAGTTCCAATCCTGTATCATGTGCGCTGCCCGGAACGTCAAAGGCGTCCCGCAGGCACTTCATGATCCGCTCCTGTGAAGATTCCTTGCAGAAAAGAAAGATCTTCCCCGCTTTCTGTTCCTCTGTCACTCGTTTTGCCTCCTTGCCAAGTCCCCATTTTTTACTTATGATATGGTTCTCCCTGGATGATCCGGTAACTCCGGTAGATCTGTTCCAGGAGAATGACCCGCATGAGCTGGTGCGGGAATGTCATCTTTGAAAAGCTCAGTTTATAGTCGGCCCGTGCCAGGACCTGGTTGGAAAGTCCTAAAGATCCGCCGATGATAAACACGATCTGGCTGATCCCCGACACACCCCATTTTTCTATTTTTGCCGCAAGTTCCTCAGAATCCAGCATGTTTCCGTTGATCGCAAGGGCAATGACAAAGCTGCCATCCTTGATGTTAGATAGAATCCGCTCGCCCTCTTTCTCCTTGATCTGCGTCTCCACCGCTTCGCTGGCCCCATCCGGCGTCTTTTCGTCCGCCACCTGGACGATCTCCAGCTTACAGTACCGGCTCAGGCGCTTGGAATATTCCGCGATGGCGTCCTGAAAGAACTTTTCCTTGATCTTTCCGACTGTGATCAATGTGACCTTCATGATTTCTGATCCCCGAATTCCAGGATCATGTCGTACCAGACTGCCCCGCCGTGGACAGACTCGGAAACGCCCATGTTTTTGTATCCAAATTTCGCGTAATAGTGGATCAGACGGTCCTTGCAGGTGAGGATCAGACCCTTTCTTCCCTTATTTTTCGCGTCTTCGATCATGTGATCCATGAGCGCCGCCGCGATTCCCTGGCAGCGGTAGTCCGGGATCACATCCAGTCCGAAAATAGACTGGTACGCGCCGTCCGGCCTGTGGCAGGCGGAATTTTCGTACATCTCGTCATAGATCGTTTTGGAATCTGTGGCGCAGCCATTGATGAAGCCTATGATCTTTCCGTCCGCTTCCGCAACAAAAAAGCACTCCGGAAATGCCGCGATGCGGGCCTTAAAAGATTCCTCTGCTGCGGCTTCCGCCGCCGGGAAGCAGATTGCTTCCACCTCGGTAACTGCCGCAAGGTCCGTCGGGCGGACTGGGCGAATTGTGTATGTCATAAAATTTTTCTCCTTTAGGTTTTAATTAATTTTGTTGGTTAGTCCGCAGTGGAGCCCTGAATTGGGGCAGGCCCCAACTCAGGGCTCGCAGGCATTCGCCCTATAAGATCAACTGTCCGACTTTCGGCTTATGTGCAAGCACAACGCCGAAAGTCAGCCTGTTGATCTTGCACTGCTCATCGCTATGCGCGGAAGAAGTAGCCTACGCCCCATTTTGTGTGTACATACTTCGGATCACTCGGGCTAGGCTCAATTTTTTCACGCAGTCTTCTCACATGCACATCCACCGTGCGGACATCCCCGCTTACCATGGCCTTGTTTCCCCATACATACTCAAGCAGGGACTCACGGCTGTAGACCTTATTCGGATTTGTGACAAGAAGTTCCAGCAGGTCGAATTCCTTCGCGGTCAGGTTGATCTCCTTATCTTTAATGAAGACTCTGCGGCTCTCCCTGTCAAGCTTTAAGTCGCCCTCTGTGACTACGCTGGATTTCTGGCGTTTCGCGGCGCCGCTCTTCTTATTGTTTCTGCGGATGATCGCCTTGATCCGCGCTTTTACTTCCAGGATATTGAACGGTTTCGTGATATAATCGTCAGCGCCGTACTCCAGTCCCAGGATCTTATCCATATCATCGCCTTTTGCCGTCAGCATGATGATCGGCATCTCGGAAAACTCACGGATCGTCTGGCAGACCTCAAATCCATCGTGTCCCGGAAGCATGACATCCAAAAGAACCACGTCATACTCCCGTTCTTTTGCCCTCTCGATCGCCTCATCGCCGTCGTAAGCACAGTCCACCTCATATCCATCCTGTTCCAGACTGAAGCGGATTCCCTTCACGATCAGTTTTTCATCATCAACTACCAGAACTCTTGCCATTTCTCTCCTCCACGTTATGCTGTAATGCGCAGGTCCTCTCCTGCTGCTTTTCTAATGTCTATGACCTGATTTCCGCCTCCTGTGTTTTTAAATGTCACAATCAGCATGAATTATACGTTTTTTGTAACTGTTCAGTAGGTCTGCGCACTTGCTGCGCTGACCGTAAGAAAACATAGGCTGGAAGGCAAAAATCCCATCAGCGAAGCTGATCTGGAATGGATTTTTGCACGTAACTATGAAGGCACTGAATAGTTACCGTTTTTCCATCTTTTCACACCGTAATATTATCCTTTATCTTCTGAAACCCGGCCTCTTTGATACCGGATATCTTCATGATATCCTCGATTTTCTTAAAGCCACCGCTCTTTTCGCGGTAGCGGATAATATCCTCGGCTTTCGCCTCCCCGATGCCCTTTAAGGTCATCAGCTCCTCTTTTGTCGCCGTGTTCAGGTTCACAAGCCCGGAACCGGAAGTTCCGCCCTGACCGGCGTTTCCTACTGCAGACCCGCTGCCCGCCGGAAGCGACGCGGCCTCTTCCTTATTGTAGATCGTGATCTGCATGCCATCAGAAACTTTTGAGGCGAGATTTACACTCTCCCTCGCCGCGTTCTCCGTAAATCCCCCGGCGGCATCCACTGCCTCGTAGATCCGGCTGTCCTCCGAAAGCTCATACACACCTGGGGCTGCCACCTCTCCGCAGATATACACATAAACTCCGGATTTTTCAGAGTTTTCCACATATTCCTGCGTCTCCACGGTACTTTCTCCCTGTACACTGCCATTTTCATCCCTGAATGGTTCCTGAAGCTCCTGTTTTTCGGTACTGCTTCCAGAATCCCCCTGCGGCAGGCCGTCGCTTTTTGCAGAGCCGTTTTTCTCCCAGCTGATGTTCCCATCCGCATCCAGTGATCCGCTCATAACGACCGCTCCGGATTCATCCAGCTTCTGGATTCCACTCCGGCTTCTTGTCATCCCAAACACAAGTCCGGCTGCGATCAAGAAAGCCGCGGCCGTCAAAATTTTTTTATTATCTTCTTTCATACATTTCCTCCTGAACATTTTCAGGGGGATCGTTCTGCCTGTCTCTATTTTACCGAATCAGTCCTGTAAAAACAAGGGCATTTTTGTTATGTACGCTCTCCATTATAACCTCAGTCCGATTTTTTCTCAAGCCTCGCATTCTCCTTCTCGCACCGAGCATACTCGATGCCAAATCAACCGTTCTCTGGCTTTCTCCCGCCAGATATTTCACGCTCCGCCCACCTGCTTTCATTGCAATTTCTTTAAAATTATGCTATATTTGGCAAAAAGCGTGCAAAGACCGTTTCACCCGCTCTGACAGCGAAAACAGCACGTTCAATTTAATCATACTTAAGGGGAATTACTGCTATGGAATTACATCTGATGCACTTTCTGATCGTCTGCCCGCTGGTATTTCTCGCCGGTTTCGTCGACGCGGTTGCCGGAGGCGGAGGACTGATCTCACTCCCGGCTTACATGATCGCCGGTCTTCCAGTCCATTTTGCCATCGGAACAAACAAATTAAGCTCCGGAATGGGAACCACACTGGCAACAGCTCGCTTTGCGAAAAACGGTTATATTGCCTGGAAGAACGCGCTTCTCTGTATCGTTACAGCTCTCATCGGTTCCTCTCTCGGTGCAAAACTTGCTCTGCAGTTAGACGATTATTATTTTAAGCGCCTGATTCTCGTGATCCTGCCCTGTACCGCCCTCTATCTCACATTTGGAAAACCGTTCGTGGGAGAAAAAGAGTCTTTCCCGGTCCGCAAGATGATTCTTTTCAGCGCTCTGATCGCCTTCATCATCGGCATCTACGACGGCTTTTACGGTCCCGGAACCGGAACATTTCTGCTGCTTCTCCTCACTGGAATTGCCCACATGGGACTGAAGGAAGCCAACGGGATCACAAAAGCCATCAACCTGACAACGAACCTGACAGCCCTGGCGGTCTACCTCATGAACGGAAAAGTAATTTTCCTTCTTGGCCTCATTGCCGGTATCTTCAGCATCGCCGGAAATTATCTCGGAACACGCTGTTTCGACAAGGGCGGCGCAAAGTTTGTAAAACCCTTGATGATGGTGGTTCTGGTGATCTTCTTTATAAAGACATTGAGCGAGATTCTCGGTGCCTGATACATATCTGCAAAATCCGATCCGGCAGAACGAAAATACGGAGATCCGCTGGGCCCCACTTACGAAATGCTTCGAAAAAGAAAGACTCCGGAACAGATCATGGAGTCCGCGTCGAGGACCATCCGGGACCTCAGCGACCGGCTCACAGTGGATGGGTTTAAAGAATGGTACGAAAAAAGACAGAAATGAAACCTCACATTTCTGTCTTTTCTATATATAACCTTGTTCGTAACTATTCAGTACCTTCATAGTTACGTGCAAAAATCCATTCCAGATCAGCTTCGCTGATGGGATTTTTGCCTTCCAGCCTATGTTTTCTTACGGTCAGCGCAGCAAGTGCGCAGACCTACTGAACAGTTACCCTTGTTCTTTCTCTTAGTTTTCCTTCATATACTCCGGTGTCACATCTCTTCCAAGGCCTTTCAGCATTTTCTTATCGCTGCGGATCGTTGCGCATGCAACCGTTGTCAGCATATTGCCGGTAATTGTTGCGGATGCTCCGGAGCAGAATGCGGTCTCACCATCGTTTGTCAGCAGCGCGCGGCCTGCGCCGAGGCGGATGTTTGCCTCCGGATTGATATAGCGGAAGAATGCGATGGTGCGGAGAATATCGTCCTCAGAGATTCTCTCCAGATGTTCCAGAGGAGTTCCCGGAATCGGCATCAGGGCGTTTAACGGAATGGAATCGATTCCAAGCTCCGCAAGGCTCACTGCCATATCGAGACGGTCCTCCCATGTCTCACCCATTCCGATGATGCCGCCGGAACATGCGCACATACCCTCTGCCTTGATCATCTTTAGGGTGTTGATCTTCATGTCGTATGTATGAGTCGTGCAGATGTTCGGGAAGTTTCTTCTGGATGTCTCGATGTTGTGGTGGTAGCTTGTGACACCTGCTTCATGGAGACGGTGAAGCTGTTCCGCGGTCACAAAGCCCATGGACGCGCAGAGGTCGATCTTGCATTCCTTTTTCATAGTCTCGTAGGCGTGGATCGCTTTATCGAACTCCTCCCCCGTCAATGCTCTTCCTGATGTAACGATGGAGAAACGGTCAACGCCCTCTTCCTCATGGACGTGACACATCTTTACGATCTCTTCTTCCGGAAGGAAATCATAGATCTCGCAGCTTGTGTGGTGGTGTGCAGACTGCGCGCAGTACTTGCAGTCCTCTGGACATCGTCCACTCCGTCCGTTGATGATGGAACAGAGATCAACCTTATCTCCCACACATGCCTTGCGGATCCGGTCTGCGCCCTCGCAGAGTTCCTTCAGATCGCATGTCAGAAAGAAATTTAAGTCATCCTCTCTTGTAATTCTTCTTCCGTCGATAATTTCCTGTGCCAGTGTCAGTGCGTCCATAGTATTCTCCTTATTTTTCTGATTTTTATGTGCAATCGCCGTTTTCGTCATCCGGGCTTTGATCTCTGGTCCTGGTCCGTCTTCCGGATTTTTTCTCTGAATTCTCATGTTACGATTGTAAACTTTTGCTCTACGTTATAGTTCACAATTATATAAAAAAACGCCGTGAAAGTCAACCATTTTCCGTTTATCAGTTAACTTTCAAGG
The DNA here is from genome assembly GCF_003435125.1 of Clostridium sp. AM25-23AC. Taxonomy (NCBI): domain Bacteria; kingdom Bacillati; phylum Bacillota; class Clostridia; order Eubacteriales; family Clostridiaceae; genus Clostridium; species Clostridium sp. AM25-23AC. The sequence continues at coordinate 51,626 of NZ_QWGI01000022.1, forward strand.
TTTTATAATTTTAATACCACTACCAAAAAAGGTCCTTCGATACCGGAATTTATATTCCAGTGCCGAAGAACCTTTTTCATCAACTATTTTCCTGATCGTTCAATAAGCTTCCAATCTTATTTTAACTCGTCCGGGATCCACCATAATCCGTCGTTGTTCTCTTCCATGTACTGCTTGAACTCGTCAGAATGATAAGCGTCCACAATTGCCTTTGCCCACTCTGCGTCCTTGTTCTCTTCCTTCACAACGACCTGAAGTACCAGGTGATCCTGGATATCCTCTGTTGCGAGGGCTGTGGACGGGTCGATGCCTGCGTTGTATACAACGCTGCCGGTAATTGCCACATAGTCAAAGTCCTGGATCGCTGCCGGGATCGTTAAGCTCTTCATCTCTGTGAACTCGATGTTATGCGGATTTTCAACAATGTCATCCTGGGTAACTGCGGACGGATCCACATCATCGGCAAGCTTGATCCAGCCGATCTTCTGAAGCATCAGATAGCATCTTGCGGTGTTGGAGGCATCGTTCGGAACTGCAACCTTCGCACCGTCCGGGATCTCATCAACAGATGTGTATTTTGCAGAATATACGCCAGCCGGTACAGTCGGGATCGGGCTGATCGGCACAAGATCCGCATTGTAGTTTGCGTTGAAGTTCTCAGCGTATGCGGTGTGCTGCTCCACGTTGACATCAACATCGCCGTCGTTTAATCCGATGTCAGCTGTCTGAAGATCAGAGAAGTCCACGCCCTTTACGGTGTATCCCTCTTTTTCAAGAATCGGAACGATGGCAGCCTCAAAGAGCTCTGTGTACGGCCCCTGGGATTTTCCGTAAACGATCTCTTTCTTGTCCTCCGTATCAACCGCTGCCGCTGTGCTGTCTGCACTCTCTGCAGCCTGCGCCGCTGTTGTCTGCGCGGTGTTGCTCTTTCCGCATGCCGCAAGGCTTAACACTGCTGCTCCCATAAGTACTCCCGCAATTGCTTTTCTCATAATTTTTTCTCTCCTCTTATTTAAAATTTATTTATGCTGTCTTAATTTACCAGAAATCGTATTTCCGAGAATCTGTAAAAGCTGTACCAGAACCACCAGGATCACAACTGTGAGGATCATGAGCGGTGTGTTCATCTTTTCATAACCGTATGTCAATGCCAGATCTCCGACTCCGCCGCCACCGACATATCCGGCCATTGCAGACGCTCCAAGAAGTCCGATGGTTCCCGTTGTCAGTGCAAGCACCATGGAACCTAATGTCTCTGGAACCAGGAAATATCGGATGACCTGCCATGTTGTCGCGCCCATGGCCTCTGCCGCCTCCAGGATTCCCGGATCGATCTCAAGCAGGCTGTTCTCCATCAGCCTCGCAAGGTACGGACTTATATAAACTACTAACGGCACCAACGCTGCCGTACTTCCGATGGTCGTTCCGACAATAGCGCGGGTGATCGGCATGATCGTTACAAGAAGAATAACAAAGGGGATACTGCGCACCACGTTGATGTAGACGCTGACGATCATATATAACGGTCGGTTCTCCACCAATCCGCCTTTTCTGCAAAGCACCAGGATCAGTGCCAGGATCATTCCGATGATCGTTCCGATGAGAAGTGACCATCCAACCATGTAAAGAGTCTGTCCGCCGTTCAACAGCAGACGCTCCACCGTGACCTTAAAGATCTTTGTTTTCATGAGTTCTTCCATCTTACTCCACCTCCAGTCGTTCTCTTAAGACGCCGTTCTTGTCGATCTCCGCTTCCGCCTTATCGATGCTCTCATCATCGCCGATGAGCTGTAAGATGAAGACGCACATGACGCTGTCCTCCAGCTCCTGTACCGCCGCGCCGAGGATGTTGACCACGACACCCTTTGTCTTGCAGATATCGGAGATTACCGGGCGCTTCACGCTGGAACCGATAAATTTCAGACGGTCCACACGGAAGTTTTCTTTCTGTTCCTTCACGAGGCTTATGATGCTGTCCGGGATCTGGTCCCGGATAACCGTCTGGACGAACCGCTTTGTCACCGGCATCTTCGGGGATCCAAAGACCTCCAGAACGCTGCCGGATTCCACGATCTTTCCGCTCTCCATGACCGCTACCTTGTTGCAGATCATCTGGACGACCTGCATCTGATGGGTGATGAGAAGGATCGTGACACCCATTTTACGGTTGATCTTCTTTAAAAGCTTTAAAATCGATTCCGTTGTCTGCGGGTCCAGGGCGCTTGTAGCCTCGTCGCAGAGAAGAAGTTCCGGGTCGGTGGTCAGCGCTCTCGCGATTCCCACACGCTGTTTCTGTCCTCCGGAGAGCTGACTGATGTAGGTGTCTTTCTTGTCCTCCAGCTCAACGATCTTTAATACTTCCTTAACCTTCTTGTCGATCTCCACCTTCGGAGTCTTTGCAAGGATCAGCGGAAGCGCAATATTGTGGTACACCGTCTTGGATTCCAGCAGGTTGAACTGCTGGAATACCATTCCGATCTTTCTTCTCAGCGCCCGAAGTTCCGGCTTCTTCAATGTGGAAAGCTCCTTTCCACAGACAGTGACTTTTCCGCTGTCCGCCGTCTCAAGACCGTTTACCAGGCGGATCAGTGTGGACTTTCCGGCTCCGGAAAACCCTATGATACCGCAGATATCACCCTTTTCCACATGGATACTCACGTCGTCCAACGCGTGGACGGTTCCGTATTTTCCTGAAAAGGTTTTGCTTACATGTTCGATCTGGATCAATGTTTCTTCCTCCCCATCTGAGAAGCGCGATTTTAGGACTTCTCAAGTTTTCGCGGTCTCTATGATTCGCCGCGTAAATAAAAAGCCCGGAAGTGTAAACACTTCCGGGCGCATTTTCTGGCATTAACAGGAAACTATTTTCTGTATACAGGTACATGACCGCACAGCAAAGCTCCTGGCCGTAAAAAACGCCCGGAAATACACATACAACAGCAACAACACATATTGTTCATGTTATTTCTTCCCGCATTTCCCATACCTGTATCTCCTTTCCAACCGCCTGCTATCCTGCAGTCCAATGTTTCCTCATCGTCTGAACTCCCTGTTCGAATCCGATGGCGCTATAATAACCCCTATTTCCTAGTTTGTCAATATGATTTTATTTATTTTAAATCATATATTTAATTTTTTTAAACTTCTTGCATGATCGTTTTAAAATTTTCATATCACTGCTATTCCGAATCAACACGCTTCTCCCATGCCTATATATTTTCCCCGCGCTGCAAAATTCCTCATAGTTTCGAAAATTTTTATAATTTTATATACCAGACTACCTTGCTATCCCGCATATCCTGTGATACGATATCCACACAAAATCGTAAACTATTCAGTACCTTCATAGTTACGCGCAAAATTTATTCCAGATCAGCTTCGCTGACGGGATTTTTGCCTTCCAGCCTATGTTTTCTTATGGTCAGCGCAGCAAGTGCGCAGACCTGCTGAACAGTTACACATAATCCTATAAAAGCATATTCTCTAAGTTTCTATCCGGACTACGATCCGTCTTTTCACATTTCGGAACTTCATTGCTTTTATATCCTTTACCTATTTTCAATCAATTTAAAAGCAGGAGAATCCGAGATGCATTGGAAGATGGCTGATCATGTTGTCCACTTTGCATGTTCTGACTCCTGCGCAAAGGAGGTATGAACTTGAGCACAATTCCAAGTGCGGACATCAGTGACAAAAAGTTCTTTTCCGACGATGAGCGCTACGCTGACCTGATCAATGGACTCATCTGCCAGGGCAGACCGGTTGTCCGAAAAGAAGACCTGCAGGATCTGGACACCCAGACCGGGATCTGGAACGATCCGGCAATCCACAAATCAAAGAACCGTCGACGTGTAAAGCTTCGTGATCTGGTTAAAAAAGCATCCTTTGGCGTAAATTTTCTTGTCATCGGTATTGAAAACCAGCAGACCATCGATTACTCACTGCCGCTTCGCTGTATGACCTATGAAGCCGGTGAATATGAGCGCCAGGCCGCAATGATACGCCGCGCAGTTCGAAATGCCGACATCAAACAGAATCCTGGAGAATATCTTTACAGTTTTTCCAAAGAGAGTCATCTCCATCCTTCAATCATCATCGTTCTCTACTATGGCGAGCTTCCCTGGGATGGATCCGTCGACCTTCACGGAATGATCGATTTTTCCGGGATTCCGGAAGAATTTCATCCTTTGATTCAGAATTACCGGATTCATCTTGTGGATGTCCGGCATTTACAGAATACCGATGTTTTTAAGACGGATATCAGGCAGGTATTTGATTTTATCCGGTATTCTGATGATAAGACGTATCTAAAAAAGTTGTTGAATACATCAGAATATCAAATGTTAGATAAAGATGCATATGAAATGATTGCCACTCATACGAGTATGTCGACTTTACTAGAACCCCGTATGATGCAGACAAGAGGAGGAAAGATAAATATGTGCAAAGCGATAGATATTTGGTTAGCAGAAAGGGAAGCAAAGGGTATATCCCAGGGTCTCTCCCAGGGCCTCTCTCAGGGCCTCTCTCAGGGTATATCCCAAGGCAATGATGAAACTAGCTATAAAATGCTCATGAAAATCATTGTCTCGCGCTTCGGCAAAAAGGCAGGAGAACTCGCCTCACCCACAATTAGATACCTCACCTCTGACGAGCGCATAGATCTCGTAGAAACGGCTGCCACCACAGATACCTTCGCCCATTTTCAAGACGCCCTGCGCCGCGCTACCACCGAAACACAACGATCCCCGCAATCGCCAGCGCCGCACCAATAAGCTTCCGCCACTCAAATGCTGCTTTCTCGACGCCGAAAAGCCCAAATACCTCAGCAATATAGGAGACTAATATCTGGGTCACAACAATGAGCAGCGTCGCCTTAGCCGGTCCCAGACCGTCCATGCTTTTTATCACGGTCCAGGTGATGAACGCGCCCATGACACCGCCGAGAAGCATATATTTCCGGTCGATGGAGAACATCCCCCAGATCTCCCCACGCCCGGTAAAAAAGTAGAGAACCACACATGTCAGAAACGCCGTCAGCTGCACCCATCCTGCCGCCGCCCAGATACTGCTCTGCTTCGTCACCTCCGTATTAAAGATCCCCTGCAGGCTCATAAGCGCCCCAGAAAGCAATGCCACCAAAATTCCCCACATAAAAAACCTCCTGAAACCATGTTTCCCTTAGGATTCCATAGTCAGGAGGTTTTTATACGGCCTGACTATTCCATATTTTCTTCTGAATACGAACATATTTTTAATTTCTTTTTTATCTCCCAAAGGTAATATTGCGGCATCATTGACAGCACCGCACGCCTTGTGCATATTGCGAAGCTAAACGGCCGTCTTTGCGGAGCAAA